>JAGLPR010000411.1 GCA_023137255.1 Bacteroidales bacterium
TTTAAGATTATTGATAATTATTAATGTTAAATTATTAACAATAAAATTTGGGATTTGTTCTGAAGTCAGTTTAAAGGTTTTTATTCTGTTGTGACAGGTATTTGCCAACCAGCATGGCGATGATGATGGCGATATACAATTGCCCGCTGATCCCCATGGTAATGGTAAGTAATCTGGCCAGATCAGATACCGGTGTGATATCCCCGAATCCGATGGTCGTCTGTGTAATGAAACCGAAGTAAATAGATTCAGAAAAATTGTGAACCTGGGGATTTGAGAATGAGAATGCATGCTCCTGTATGCGGTCGACCAGGGCAACCAGAATGCTTCCGCTTAATCCCATAAGGAGATACCCATTGATGGATTCAAGGATCACATCCCTGCTCACAATCTTGCTGCGGGCCACCTGGTGGATCAATTGTATGACGATGATCAGAAAAAAGAGAACATTTGTGAGGGTGGCAAGAGAATCGAGGTACTCATTGTGGATCAGGAATATTGAGCCTTCCCGAAGCACAATGACACCAATGGCAAAATAGAAGAGTCTGGTTCTGCCTTTTTTAATGGAATAAGAGGCTGAAAGGAGGATCATGGCAAAAAAGAGACTTGTAATAATTTTTCCCAGGGGATCGGAATGGATCAAAAAGCTGGTACTGATCAACAGGACAATAGATATCAGAAGAATGATATTGTTATATGCCCAACCACTATTCCTGGTCATGATGCTCGAAAGAGATTTTACCATAACAAAATTAGCATAGTTATTTAATCACCATCAAGAGTTGATCCCTATTTTAGCTATATTTATATTTACTTGTACAGAAAAAGTAAGATCGGAACCTTAATCCACCTCAAACATGAAGAAGTATATTCTAACCTCACTTTTGTTCCTGATCCTTTCATCTGCTGCAGTTCAGGGTCAGGCTGCCTTACTGGTACTGATATTTGGCGACAAAGTAGCAACGGAGAATTTTTATTTCAGCCTGAAACTGGGGGCCACTTATTCCATCATTCACGGTTATGAAGATGGAAAGAATGCCATGAGTTTGAATTTTGGCCTTGTAAACAATATCAGGCTGACTGACAACCTTTCACTGATTCCGGAGTTCTTACCTCTCTCCTCCCGGGGTATCAAGGATGTGCCCCTGCTTACTACCGGAGACCCGGATCTGGATGATCTGTTGGTGGATCCGGAATCGTCTGACCGTAAATTGAATTACATTGACATTCCGGTACTTTTAAAAGTGAAACTTAGTGATCGTTTTAGCATCTCCGCAGGACCACAGATTAGTTTCCTTACCGGGGCTACAGACACCTATAAATCGAGCCCCATTGATGATGTGATCTTAACCGCTGAACTGGACATCAAATCAGAAATAAATACCATCGATGCAAGTGCGGTGATTGATTTTGAGTATATCCTTGTACCTCCCAGGGGAGGCAAAGGCATCAATATTTATGTTCGCTACAGCAAAGGATTTGTTGATCTGGTTAAGGAGAACAGTGGTACCAAGTATACTACATCCCTCATTCAATTTGGAGCCACATTTCCTTTTGTAAAAGAGTGATCCTGAAATTATTTTTGATTATCGATAACCTTTTTGAAGCTAAACTGTTATTATAATCGGAAAATAGACCTTACTGAATTTAAAGCAACCTCAAAAAACTAACCATGAACAAAAAAATCAGTAGAATATTTATCGCTTTATTGCTGGCTATGATGATTTACGGTACTCAGGACATTTCTGCCCAGATTATCGAAATAAACGGATTTACCGGTATCCAGTTGGGTGGGACCGCAAAACTATATGATGGTGATTTCCGGATCAACGATGCACAGAACTATGGTGGAAAACTGGCCGTGGGCTTATCAACTACAACCTTTGCTGAATTATCCTACATGCGCGCTGATACGGATGGAACCTTCTATCCTTTCATTGGAACACCCAGTGATGTTGTGCGTTTCAGCTCCAACTATATCCAGGCAGCGGGATTGCAGCAGGTCGATTTTGGAAGGGTGTCACCTTTCGCAACCATTGGCCTGGGAGTGACCTGGTGGTCTCCAAAATCATCCCAGCTGAATAGCAAAGTTCAATTCAGCGCTACAGTAGGTGCAGGATTGAAACTCTGGCTCACCGATATGATCGGGATCAGACTTCAGGGAACCATGCTAATGCCCATGGTATATAATGGTGCTGGATTTGGTTGTGGAATTGGCACCGGGGGATCAAGTTGTGGTGCGAATCTTTATACCCGCATCACTCCCTTCCAGGGTGAATTCTCAGGAGGCCTTATTATCAAACTTTCTCCTAACTAAGATATTCTTCTATTGGAAATAACCCGCATTGGCAATCTATTTTGCCATGCGGGTTTTTCATTTTATTCAAGTATTTTTATGTGAAATTCAGAATTGATGCGCACAGAAAAGGATATCTTAGGAAAAGTTTCCATCCCTGCTGATGCCTTGTATGGCATCCACTCCTACCGTGCAAGGGAAAATTTTTCCAACCAGGTACCTTTTCCCATGGAGTGGTATCGTGCTGCCGGAACAGTAAAGCTGGCCTCATACAAGACTGTCCATAAACTGCTGGATGCGCTCTTGAAAGAACATCCCGATCTAATAGATCACCTTCGCCTTCCTGATAAAAAAACGCTTGAGGTACTGGAAAAGGCAGCCTGTGAAGTTTCAGCAGGATCTCACTTTGAACACTTTATAGTTCCGTCGGTGCAGGGAGGTGCAGGAACTAGCATCAACCTGAATATCAATGAGATTATTACCAATGTGGCGCTGAAGTCGCTGGGTGGAAAACCCGGAGATTACAAAGTAATAGATCCCATAGAGACGGCTAATATTTTTCAATCAACCAACGATGTGGTTCCCACAGCCCTTACCGTAGCTACAATGCAGTTGTTGAATGAGCTTGAGGAGTCCATCAATCTGACGCGCTCGGCCTTTGAACAACTGGAAACAAAATACAGAAATGCCCTGAGGATCAGTTATACACAGATGCAGGAGGCGGTTCCATCCACCTTCGGACAACTGTTCAGCACCTATAGTGAGGCTTTGTCGCGTGACTGGTGGCGGGTGTCCAAAGGGTTTGAGCGGATCAAGGTGGTCAACCTTGGTGGTGGGGCCACCGGTACCGGGATATCCATTCCACGCTTCTATATTATGGAGGTGGTTCCTTCGCTGAAGAAGTTGACTTCATTGCCAGTGACCCAGGGAGAGAACCTAAGCGATGCTACCTGCAACATGGATAAATGGGTGGAAGTGCATGCCACTCTGAAAGCCCATGCGGTAAACCTTGAAAAGATCGTTTCCGACCTCAGGCTCCTTGCATCGGGTGTAGGTAATCCCGGTGAGATAGAACTACCCCCAAAACAGGTGGGAAGCTCCATCATGCCTGGAAAGGTGAATCCTGTGATTCCTGAATTCGTAATCTCCTCCGCCCACCGGATCTATGCCAACGATCAACGGATCACTTCACTCTCTGCCCAGGGATGTCTGGAACTGAATGCCTATCTGCCCGAGATCGGTTGCGCCATGCTCGAAAGCCTCAAATTGATGATCTCCATGAACCGGGCCATCCATAATAAGATGCTTGATGGAATGAAGGTGCGGGAGGAGCTGGCAAGCACAAAGCTTTTCCGGAGCCCGGCAGTCACCACTGCCCTTTCACCGCTGATCGGTTATCACAGTGCAGCAGAACTGGCCAAAGAGATGAAAGAGACCGGGAAAGATATTTTCGAGGCCAATGAAGGATTAAAGCTCCTGGAAAAAAGCAAGTTGGAGCAGTTGATGGAACCCGGCAATCTGCTGAAGAAGGGGTTCACCATGGATGATATCAGGGAGGTATTATGAAGGGAAGGGACGCCAAACCGCACGTTGGAATATTCGGCAGAAGGAACAATGGTAAATCCTCATTGATCAATTGTCTGGCTGGCCAGGAGGTTGCCATCGTATCTGAGCAAGCCGGAACCACCACCGATCCTGTTAAGAAATCGATGGAAATCACCCATATCGGTCCTGTGGTAATGATCGATACTGCCGGAACCGATGATGCCGGAGAGCTTGGGGAAAAGCGGGTGGATAAAACCCGGGAGGTGATCCGCCACATTGACCTGGGGATCCTGGTGCTGGCAGGGAACTGGTTTGACCATGAGGAGGAGTCTGTGATCAGTCAGTTTGAAAAGTGGGAGGTCCCCTACCTGGTGGTACATAATAAATCGGATCTGGATCCTCTCCATGACCGGTTTAAAAAACAGGTGCTGGAGGCAACAGGCAAACAGGTGCTTGAGTTCTCTGTGTTGCATCCTGACAATCGCGAAGCGCTAATCGGTCAAATCCAGTCCGCCATCCCCGAGTCAGCCTATCTTTCTAAATCGCTGGTGGGTGATATCATCTCCCAGGGTGACCTGGTGCTGTTGATCACCCCCATCGATGATGAGGCACCCGAGGGAAGGCTGATCCTGCCGCAGGTGCAGGCCATCAGAGACATCCTGGATAACGATGCCATTGCCATTGTGGCCAAGGAGCGGGAAATAGACACTCTGCTGAAACGGCTATCACCCCAACCGGCCCTTGTTATTACC
Source organism: Bacteroidales bacterium (assembly GCA_023137255.1). GTDB lineage: Bacteria > Bacteroidota > Bacteroidia > Bacteroidales. The sequence goes on from JAGLPR010000411.1 coordinate 4,594, forward strand.
GACAGCCAGGTATTCAAAAAAGCCGATGCCTCCATTCCCCTGGAGATCCCTCTGACCAGCTTCAGTACGGTACTGGCCAGATACAAAGGCGATTTTGAGAACTACCTGAAAGGCACACCCCACCTGTCGAAACTGAACAACGGGGATAAGATACTGATCCTGGAATCGTGCACCCACCAGGTATCCTGTGACGACATCGGAAGGGTAAAGATCCCCAGATGGTTGTCCAGCTTTTCAGGAATGCAGCTTGATTATGAGGTGGTTTCCGGTCTGAGTAAGGTCCCCGGTGATATTACCGACTACAGCATGGTGATCCAGTGCGGGGGATGCATGATCACACGGAAACAGCTGATAAATCGTTTAAAACCTGCCGTGGAGGCAGGCATCCCTGTCACCAACTATGGGATGGCCATTGC
>JAGLPR010000412.1 GCA_023137255.1 Bacteroidales bacterium
TAAGTAAATTGATCCCGCTCACCCACCTGGTAAGCCACGGCTGCACCAGAGGTTTGGATAGTTCCACAAGGGCATGAACGATCAGGGCCACAGCAATCATTGACAAAACCCAGGATACCAGTTGCCAAGCGGGTGACAAAGTGTAGAGAAAAGCGTGTCCGAGAACCCCTCCAAACAATGCCCCAAATCCAAGTGTAAGAAAATAGTATTTAAAACACCATTTTACCCTTCCGGTATGCTCCAGTCGCCTGATCTGGAAAAAAGCGTAAAAACAGATGGCCGCAAACAACAGATCAGTCAGGGTAGTGATGGGTTCATCAATCCTGATATTCAGAATCTCAATGGAGGGCTGTATGTATTTTTGAAACACGTTTAAAAATACCATTTAAATTTAAATCATAACTTTATATATATAAACAAATCCCCCTTTGCCATGAAATCTCCACTCCCGTTCCTGGTCATCGCAACAATTGTTTTGTTATCATTTATGAGTTCTGATGATCCTCCCCTTCTGGCCGGCAATGTGGATTCGGCCGACTCCTTTTTTGAGTCGATGGAAGCCAACAGACAATGGCCCTCCTACAGGGGATATTTTGCTGCCGGATATCTGGATGATGCCAGTCTGCCCGATAGTTTCAATATCGAAACTTTCTACAATGTGAAATGGAACATTGAAATTCCCGGACTGGGACTCTCCTGCCCGGTGATTTGGGATGAACGTGTATTTATCACCACAGCTGTTAGCAGTCAGGATACAGAAGGATACCGGACCGGTTTGTATGGTGATATTGAACCGGTTGAGGACTCTTCTGAACATGTCTGGAAAGTCTTCTGCTTTGATAAGTCCACCGGCAAATTGGTATGGGAAAATGATGCCTGCAGTGGAATTCCCAAAGTCAGGAGGCACCCCAAATCGTCCCACGCAAATACTACCATTGCTACGGATGGCTATCATGTGATCGCCTTTTTTGGATCGGAAGGATTGTACTGCTACAATGTGGATGGAAAGCTGTTGTGGAAACGTGATTTTGGCCTGATCAACTCCAGCTGGCACATAGTGGAATCTGCTGAATGGGAATTCTGCAGTTCACCAGTGATTTTCCAGGACAAAGTGGTGATCCAGGCAGATGCACTTAATACTGCCTTTGTGGCTGTACTGGATCTCCATTCCGGAAAGACCCTCTGGAAGCAGGATAGGGACGAAATCTCCGGATGGTGTACACCCAATATATATTTTAACGACAATAAAGCCCGTGTGGCAGTAAACGGATATAAGCACCGGGGCGGATATGACCTGGAGACCGGAGAAGAGATCTGGTCTATGTCGGGGGGTGGTGATATTCCAGTGCCCACACCGGTAGTTTGGAAAGACCTGGTATATTTCAACAGTGCCCACGGGGGACAGGCTCCACTGATGGCTGTAAAAAGCAGTGCAACGGGCCGGATTGAATACCCTGAAAAGAATGACTCGGCCGGTGAGCAGTTTGCCTGGTTCTACGGACGGCAGGGAGCATATATGACCTCTGTACTGGTGTATAAGGATCTACTCTATCGCCTGAGGTGGAACGGAAACCTGGCCTGCTTTGATGCCAGAAGTGGTGAACT
>JAGLPR010000413.1 GCA_023137255.1 Bacteroidales bacterium
CAGTGAATGAGAACATCCGCCAGATTACCCTGATCATCCTGGGTTTCTCCATCCTGCTCACCCTGATCTCTGTGACACTGATTAACAATACCATCAGGCTCACCATCTACTCGAAGCGTTTTATTATCAACACCATGCAGCTGGTAGGGGCCACACGCCGGTTTATCCGGATTCCATTTCTTTACCGGAGTGCTGCCAGTGGCTTTACAGGGAGCCTGGTGGCACTGACACTGTTATTCGGACTGGTCTACCTGCTCCAGGAGGAGTTTGAAGGTGTAATATCGTTGAGGGATTATGACATGCTGGCCATTCTTGCACTGGGAGTTATCCTCACAGGTATTATTATCAACTGGATCTCCACCTTTTTTGCAGTGAACAAATTCCTGAACATGAAAACAGATAAGCTATATTAATACAGTCGCTATGAATAAAAAAAGCACTGACAAAGAGAGTTTTGCGCTTGCCAAAGAGAATTATATACTACTCATCATCGGGTTTGCCATCATAGTAATTGGATTCATCCTGATGATCGGGGGAAAATCTGAAGATCCAACAGTTTTCAACGAAGAAGAGATATTCAGCTTCCGCAGGATCACCCTGGCACCCATTGTAGTGTTGGCAGGATTCATTTTTGAGATCTGGGCCATCATGAAAAAGCCCAAATCTAACGGAAATCGAGAATAAGACACCCTATGACATGGTTTGAGGCTTTGATCCTGGGATTGGTCCAGGGACTCACTGAATTTTTGCCTGTGAGCAGCAGTGGACACCTGGAGATCGGGAAAGTATTATTGAATGTGGAGGTAAAGGAGAACCTGACCTTTACTGTGCTGGTCCATTTTGCCACCGTACTGAGTACCATTACCGTTTTCTTCCAGGATATTAAAAAACTGACGATGGGGCTTTTGGCCTTCAAATGGAACGAAGAAACAAAGTATGTATCAAGGATCCTGGTCTCCATGGTCCCAGTCCTCGTAGTTGGAGTATTTTTCCGGGAAGATGTGGAATCGCTCTTTTCGGGCAATCTTGTCCTGGTAGGAAGCGCACTGCTGGTAACTGCCACACTGCTAATCTCCACACAACTGGTAAAACCCGGGACTAAGAAAATCCCATTCCTGGATGCCTTCCTGATGGGTATCGCACAGGCCATAGCAACCATCCCAGGAATTTCACGATCGGGAGCAACCATCTCCACCGGTCTGTTGTTGAAAAACGGACGCAGCGAGGTAGCCCGGTTCTCCTTCTTAATGGTGCTGCTGCCCATAATTGGTGCTGCATTTCTTGATATTCTCTCTATTTCACCCTCCACGGCAGGAGGCGGAATCCCGACCGGATCACTTATCATCGGTTTTGTAGCTGCCTTTCTTTCGGGTTACCTGGCCTGCACCTGGATGATCAACCTGGTTAAGAAGGGAAATCTGTACTGGTTTGCCATTTACTGTGCCATTGTTGGAATCGTTTCAATCCTCTTTGCCTGATTTGATGGAGTATACTAATCCCGAAACATACCTGGAAGGAGCGATCCTTTATATTGATAAGCCCCTGACCTGGACCTCATTTGATGTGGTCAACAAGATCCGTAAATCCTTAAAGTACCACCTGGGGATCCAGAAGATCAAGGTGGGTCATGCCGGTACACTCGATCCGCTGGCCACCGGCCTGGTGATCATATGTACCGGGAAAGCCACCAAACAGATCATGCAGTACCAGGATATGGATAAGGAGTATACTGCTCAAGTGAGGCTGGGAGCCACCACTCCATCGTTCGATCTGGAGACTGAAGTGGATAAGAGTTACCCGTGGGAGCACATTACCCAGGAGCAGATCGAAAAGGCGCTTTCAGACTTTACAGGTGAGCAGGAGCAGATGCCCCCGATCTATTCAGCAAAGAGTGTGGATGGGAAACGAGCATATGTTATGGCCAGAAAAGGGAAGCGGGTGGAGCTGAAACCACAGAAGATTCATATATCCCGCCTTGAACTGCTGTCGGTCAAGCTCCCGGACCTCTCGCTGCAGGTGGAGTGCAGCAAAGGAACCTACATCAGGTCGCTGGCCAGGGACCTGGGTGAAAAACTGGATTCAGGAGCTCATTTGACCGGGCTCAGGCGCACCAGAATTGGCCCCTATGAGTTGGATCGGACCATTTCAATTGAGAACTTTGAAAATAATCTTAAACTTTTGTAACCTATTTGTGTTTCTTACGTATAACGAGGCTCGCATTTAATAGAAATTCACAATCCAAATATGAAGTTATCCCAGTATAAATTTGACCTGCCCCCAGAGCTGGTTGCAAAATTTCCGGCCAAGAATCGTGATGAATCAAGGCTTATGGTTTTGCACCGCGACACTAAAAAAATCGAACACAAGACTTTTAAAGAGATCATTGACTATTTCGATGATAGTGATGTAATGGTATTTAATGACACCAAGGTGTTTCCTGCCCGCCTTTATGGCAACAAGGAGAAAACCGGTGCCGAGATCGAAGTGTTCCTTCTGCGGGAACTCAACCGTGAGCAACGTCTCTGGGATGTGTTGGTGGATCCTGCACGTAAGATCCGGATCGGCAACAAGCTTTATTTCGGAGAAGATGATGTACTGGTGGCTGAGGTCATCGACAACACCACCTCCAGGGGACGCACCCTTCGCTTCCTCTATGACGGGGATTATGATGAATTTAAGAAGACCTTATTTGAGCTTGGTGAAACCCCGCTTCCCAAATTCATTGAAAGAAAGGTGGAGCCGGAGGACAAAGAGCGCTACCAGACCGTTTATGCCAAGCATGAAGGTGCTGTTGCTGCACCTACTGCCGGAATGCATTTCAGCCGTGAGCTTCTTAAAAGGCTTGAAATCAAGGGTATCAATTTCGCATACATCACACTTCATGTGGGACTTGGTAATTTCAGGACCGTGGATGTGGAGGACCTGACCAAACATAAAATGGATTCCGAGAGGATCAATATCTTCGACGAAGCCGCGAAACTGGTAAACGCTGCCAAGGACCGGAAAAGCAATGTATGTGCTGTAGGTACAACCGTGATGCGCACCCTGGAGAGCTCGGTTTCCACAGACGGATTCCTGAAGGAGTTTGACGGGTGGACCAATAAATTTATCTTCCCTCCTTATGAATTCAGTGTACCCAACAGGATGGTGTCCAACTTTCACCTCCCCTATTCAACATTGTTAATGATGGTTTCAGCATTTGCGGGATACAATCTTCTTATGGATGCCTACCAGGTGGCCATCAAGGA
>JAGLPR010000414.1 GCA_023137255.1 Bacteroidales bacterium
CCCCTTTTAAACTAACCACTTAAACCTAAAAAGAAATTTTACTGTATCACCCGTTAGTGAAATGTAAAAGGACGTAAGATTTGTTTTCAGGTTATTTATGTCACAATATGTGCCAAAACCTGCAAGTGTCATCAGTAGAGGTACATATGTGTTTTATATCCTCTCCCTTTATTTAGAAAAGTGAACGGTTGCGGGATGGAGGTGTACGTAAGCGGACGGTTTTAATACTCTTTAACATTATCCGCAATAATGAAAAAAAGAAACCGCCTCAGATGAGTTATGAGACGGCTCTTCTTTGCGACTTTCAGCTTTCAGCTTTACGACTATTTCTTCTTTGTCCAGATGGTTTTACGACCCAGGGCCTTTATGCCTGCCACATAGCCCTTGAGATAGAGCTTGTCGAAATCGCCATCCTCGAACCAGGCAAAGCAGTCATAGGTTTTGCCGTTTTTGGGATCGTAGATGGAACCCTTTTCCCACTTTTTCTTCTTGGAATCGTAGATGAAGTTCTTTACGATGGCAAGACCCATGATGGGACGAGTAGCAAGTTTCGGATCAGGGTTTTCATCATCGATTTTTGGTTTTCCGTTCTCATTGGGTTCATCCAGCCAGTTGATTTTCCCCACATATTTCCCATCGGTTCCCTTGGTGATCTCGATGGTTGAAGTTTTATCATCGTTGTACCAGGTTCCTTCAATTTTGTTGGCTTGCGCCTGCAGGAAAAGGGGTACAAAAAGGATGACGATGGCGGTAAACAGATACTTTTTCATATTGGTCAGATTTGGTTTTGTCCGGAAAAATAGTGAATTAGAGGTGATCTACAAAATGGCAGATCAAATTCTTACATATTCGGTAAAGGTGTGGGCGTATTCGTTTTTATCACCAGCTGCCATCTCCTCCGATCCCAGGGACTTCCATTGTGAAAAATCGATTTCGGGGAAAAAGGTGTCGGCCTCAAAAGATTCATGCACCTGTGTCAGGTAGAGTTTCCCGGCCACCGGCAGAAACTGGGCATATACCATGCCGCCCCCGATCACAAAGCATTCATCATTGTCACCAGCCAGCCTGATGGCTTCTTCAATGGAACCGGCCATTTCGCACCCCCTGAATGTTTCGCCCGCCTGGTCAGATATCACAATGTGCCGCCTGTTGGGGAGGACACCATTGGGCAATGAAAGAAAAGTGTTCCTGCCCATAATCAGTGTGTGCCCGGTGGTCAGTTTTTTAAACCGTTTCAGGTCTTCCGAAATGTGCCACAGGAGGCGGTTGTCTTTCCCAATGGCCCGGTTCTCAGCGATGGCCACAATGATGGAGATATTATGTTTGATTTTTTGTTCCATGTCAGATGGAAATGGCTCCCTTAATGTGGGGATGCGGATCGTAATTTTCGACCGTAAAGTCTTCAAAACCAAAGTCGAATACTGAGTCGATCTCCTGATTCAGTTTCACGTTGGGAAGGGGCCGGGGATCGCGGGTCAGCTGAAGTTTCACCTGTTCCACGTGGTTCAGGTAGATATGGGCATCACCCAGAGTATGAATAAATTCGCCGGGCTTCAGACCGCATACCTGGGCCATCATCATCAGCAGAAAGGAGTAAGAAGCGATGTTAAAAGGAACCCCCAGGAAAATATCTGCGCTTCTCTGGTACAGCTGGCAGGAGAGTTTCCCGTCGGCCACATAAAATTGAAAAAGGATGTGACAGGGGGGAAGCGCCATATGGTTCAGTTCACCCACGTTCCAGGCACTAACTATGTGCCTTCTGGAATCGGGACTATTACGAATCGAGTCCACCACACCTGATACCTGGTCGACGGTAAGACCATCGGGGGTGGGCCAGCTTCTCCACTGGTAGCCGTAGATGTGCCCCAGGTTCCCCTTCTCATCTGCCCACTCGTTCCAGATCTTTACACCATGTTCATTGAGATACCTGGTATTGGTATCCCCCTTCAGGAACCAGAGCAGCTCATGAATGATCGATTTGAGATGAAGCTTTTTGGTGGTCATCAACGGGAAACCGTTTGCCAGGTCAAACCGCATCTGGTAGCCGAAAGAACTGATGGTGCCGGTCCCGGTACGGTCCTCCTTGCGGGTTCCGTGCTCCAGTACATGTGTAAGTAGATCAAGGTACTGCTTCATAAATCCTCCCTCCAATGGCTGGTAAAAGTACCCAAAGAAGCCAGAAAACGAAAGAATAATTATCAACATCAGTACCTTAAAACTTCCCCTTTGTGGAGCCGATAAATCATTATATTTACAGGTGAATTATGGCATCAAAAAACTGGTTCACACCCCGTTCATTGCTTGTGATAGCCGGCGTCATTCTGTTTGGACTGCTGGTCTGGCGCTTTTCAAGCATAGTTGCCTACATCCTGATCGCTTCGGTGCTGTCACTGATAGCACGTCCACTGGTCAGGCTGCTGGGAAGGATCAGGATCGGTAAGTGGCAACTACCGGTTTCCATCAGGGCATTTATTACACTGATTGCCATCTGGGTGATATTATTTAGTTTCTTCCGGCTCTTTATTCCCCTGATTGCAGGAGAGGCTCAGGATCTTTCTAACATCGACACGGCTCTGGTTATCGAGGAGTTTGAGAAACCGATAGAGCGAATGGAGGCGTGGGTGGATAAGATGAACCTGGGGGGCGATGAACCATTCTCTCTGAGGGAGGAGCTCCAGAGGCAAATATCCTCTATTCTCAATATCAATGTGATCACCGACCTGCTGGCCACCATCGCTTCCATTTTGGGCAATGTGGTTTGGGCCATATTTGCCATTTCGTTCATCACCTTCTTTCTGCTACGTGAGGAGCGGCTCATTACAGAGTATATTGTTACCATTTTTCCTGCGGAGAAGGAGAAAGCGTTTCGTCATGCCCTGGATTCAGTGAAGCGCCTGCTGAGAAGATATTTCTTAGGAATCCTGTTGCAGATGACAGGGATCCTCACCCTGGTGACCCTGGGATTGACCATTGTGGGAGTGGGCTTCAGGCACAGCCTGGTCATCGGGCTGGTAGCTGCCGTCTTGAACATCATTCCTTACCTGGGCCCGTGGTTGGGAGCGGCTCTGGGCATCGTTCTGGGGGTGGCCTCACACCTTCATCTTGATCTGGCCACCCAGCTGCTACCAATGATGGGATATATGATGCTGGTATTTATCATCACCCAGCTCACCGATAATACAGTGTTTCAGCCAGTCATTTTTGGGACCAGTGTGTATGCCCATCCCATTGAAATTTTTGTTGTGATTATGATGGCGGGAAGCCTGGCAGGGATTGTGGGGATGATCCTTGCCATTCCTACATATACGGTGATCCGCGTATTTGCCAAAGAATTTTTTAATAACTTTAGGGTGGTCCAGAAGCTGACCGAAAAGATATGACCTTAGCCAGATCTGTTGCTGTTATTTGTCTCTCTGTTCTCCTGATTCCGCACCTTGCGGGACAGCAGGAGGATGCCGGCGCGGTCAATATACATCTTTCTGAAGATCAGATGTCTGCCATCGAGTCTTTGGCAAGCGATTCTGTGGGTGGTGAGTTGCAGATTCCAAACGTTTTCACTCCCAACGGCGACCAGGTAAATGACTATTTCGAAGTGACCACCGACGGCACGACTCTGTATGAGTTCTCGGTGTTTACCAGGACCGGAACGCGCATCTACCACTCCCTTTCACCTCGTATTATCTGGGATGGGAGAAGCATCGACGGAAAAGAGCTGAAAGAGGGTATCTACTACTATGTCATTGAAGAGGACGGGGGATCAAATCCTTTCGAGAAGGCAGGCTTTATGCATCTTTTTCGATAATCCGCGGAGTCCATCTCAACCTTTTCACAAACCATCCAAAAAGAAGCGTACTGAAGAAGGTAAAGGAACCGTATACCACGGGGACCAGTGCCATCTCATTGCTCTTCAACAGGGTGGCCGCCACAAAAATGGCCAGAGCAGAGTTCTGGAGTCCCACCTCAATGGAGATCGTAAACTGGTTGATCACACGCAGCTGCATTAACCGGGCGATGAGCAGTCCGGATCCCATGGCCAGGAAATTGAGCAGAAGTGCGTAAGGAAAGATCCGGATAAAATCTGTACGGGTGGCCTCTCCCGTACCCTGGTCGATGAAAATGACTCCCCCATATACCAGCAGCAAAAGCAACGGGAGGACGATCCTCAGAGGTTTTTCCAGTCCCACAGAGAATTCAGGAAAGTGCTTTCGCAACCTGGTTCCGGCAAAAGCTGGCAGTAGGGTGATCAGAAATACTTTGAGTATGGTCTCGCTCACATTCATCTTTATAGCAGTATCCTCTTGCAAAAATGCATCCAGAGAAAGACTAACTACCAGTGGAATGGTGACCAGGGTAATCATGCTGTTGATTGCTGTCATCGATATGGAGAGTGCTACGTTTCCCCTGAGCAGGTAGGTGATCAGGTTTGAAGTGGCTCCGCCCGGACAAGCTGCGATGATCATCAGTCCCACTTTAAA
>JAGLPR010000415.1 GCA_023137255.1 Bacteroidales bacterium
CTGATATGCTCACCTACGAACAGATTATCGCAAAGACCATCACGCTGGAGAGAGCAATGGAAATATTTGATCCTCCATTTCGAAAAAAGCACACCATGGTTTTTACCAACGGCTGTTTCGATCTGCTACACAGGGGCCACATTTATAATCTCTCCCGCTCCAAAGAATTTGGTGATCTACTGGTGGTGGGATTGAACAGCGATGCATCTGTTTCAAGACTCAAGGGTCCGGACCGACCCGTCAATGACCAGCAGTCCAGGGCAGAGGTGCTGGGAGGTCTCGCTTTTGTGGACTACATCATTCTCTTTTATGAAGACACCCCCATGAACCTGATCACCACACTCAGGCCCGATATCCTGATCAAAGGAGGTGATTATAAAATAGAAGAGATTGTGGGACACAGGGAGGTGGCTTCCTGGGGGGGTCGCGTGGAAACCATCCCGCTGCTGGAAGGGTACTCTACCAGTTCGATCCTCGACAGGTCTGAATGAGGAGCAATCCGCACGATTGATTAACTTTAGAACGAAACCCCCTTACTATGGCAAAAACCAGATCGGTTTATGTGTGTCAGAATTGTGGCGCTGAATCGGCCAAATGGATCGGAAAATGCAATGCATGCGGAGAATGGAACACCTATGTTGAACAGCGGATTTCCAAAGGACCATCTGCCTCCGGGTTGACAGCAAGGCGAGATTATGCCGTACCAGCATACCTGCATGAAGTCGCTACTGCTCCGGTCTCCCGCATCGACCTGAAAAACGGGGAGTTCAACCGCGTATTGGGAGGGGGAATAGTACCCGGGTCACTGGTACTGATCGGTGGAGAGCCCGGTATCGGCAAGTCGACCCTTGCCCTGCAGGTAGCCCTGAAGGCCGAAAAAAACACTCTCTATATCTCTGGTGAGGAGAGTCCGCAACAGATCAAACTAAGGGCCGACCGTTTGGGGGGCGGAAACGGGAATTGCCAGGTGCTCGCAGAAACCAGCCTGCAGGCCATCATCACCCAGGTAGAACAGTCAAAGCCGCAACTGTTGATTGTCGATTCCATCCAGACCCTCTACTCCGAGGGAATCGAATCGGCACCCGGAACCATATCCCAGGTAAGAGATTGCGCAGCACAGCTTCTTCGGGTGGCCAAGACAAACCACATGCCGGTGGTACTGATCGGTCACATAACCAAAGATGGCAGCATAGCAGGGCCCAAGGCACTTGAACACATCGTTGATACAGTACTCCAGTTTGAGGGGGATACACACCACCTCTACCGGATCCTCCGCGCCGTCAAGAACCGGTTTGGTTCCACCTCTGAAATCGGGGTATATGAAATGACCGGAAAGGGATTGCGTGAGATTCTTAACCCTTCCGAGCTGTTGATCAACCAGCAACCGGCCGATTTGAGCGGTTCCGCCATTGCCGCCAATGTAGAAGGCAACCGTCCCATCCTGATTGAGGTACAATCTTTGGTTAGCTCAGCTGTATATGGTACTCCTCAGCGCACCTCCACTGGATTTGATACGCGACGGTTAAGCATGCTGCTGGCGGTACTGGAGAAGCGGGCCAGCTTCAAACTGGCAAGCAAAGATGTCTACATCAATATTGCCGGGGGTCTCCGGGTGGATGATCCGGCCATTGACCTGGCGGTGGTCGCTGCCATCCTCTCCTCCACGGTAGATATTCCAGTGGATCCGAACATCTGCTTTGCAGGGGAGCTTGGACTCTCAGGCGAGATCCGCCCCGTGACCAGGATCGAGCAGCGGCTAAGTGAAGCTGATAAACTGGGCATGAAACGGATCATGATGCCGCGCTTTAACAGGAAAAGTGTGGATCCTGGCAGGTTTGGCCTGGAGATCATAGAAGTGAGCCGGGTACAGGATATACCCAGGCATCTGTTTGGATGATGGCTTACCAAACCCCAACAGCGTTTCCCCTGTTCAGGGACAATTACCGGCCTGAAATTAACCACTACCCGGTGCAGGTACCAGATATAAAATCGGGAGCAGAGTACTACTTTGAAACGGAAAGCGGACTGAAATACCAGGTCATATTTGCCCGGAAAAAGAATAATTACCTGGAGCATATTATCAATTTCAGTGTGCTTAGCGAAGAGTTTGAAGATGAATACAGTGAAACCAACAGAGGAGAGATTTACAGGGTCATAGCCACATTGATTGAGATCATCCGGATTTTTCACCAGCAACACGCCTCCTCAACCAGCTATGAATTCAGTGGTGAATTCAAGCAAGGCAATGAAGCGCGGAAAATCAGTATCCGGACCATGCTCTATTACCGCAAAGCCCGGGAGATCTTACACCCGGGATGGGAGCTGGAGAGTCAGGGAAACAAAGTGGTGGTTCGGCACCTTAAGGAGAAATGATCTGTCAGCAGAGAATTCTAAAAATCGTCGTATTCATTGGAGCTGCTGGTCTCCATGATGTCGGGACAATCCATATCCACGTAAAAGTCCAGGGGCCGTTCAAACTCATCCTCCATGGTAATGCCCAGTGTTGAGTCGGCGTAAACCCTTTTCAGGA
>JAGLPR010000416.1 GCA_023137255.1 Bacteroidales bacterium
CGTTAAATCATTTAAAATACGCGTTGGCATCTTAATAGCACAACGGGTTAACCCAATAACTTGCTAACGGATTAACTGTTTTCAAACTCCAGCCTCTCTCCCCGGACCATTTCATTGAAGAGTCCGTCCCTGAAGGCCAGTTTTCCATTTACCCAGGTGTGGGTCACCTTCGAGTGGAATGTTTCTCCTTGAAAGGGCGACCAGCCGCACTTATAGAATACGTTCTTATGGGCCACGGTCCACTCCTGGTCCATATCCACCAGTACCAGATCGGCTTTCAGTCCGGGTTCGATAAAGCCCCGCTCCCTGACACCAAACAATCTGGCCGGGGCATGGCACATCTTCTCCACCACCTTTTCAATGGTCAGTTTGTTGCGGTGCACCAGTTCGAGCATGGCTGTCAGTGCATGTTGCACCATGGGGCCTCCCGAGGGTGACTTGAAATACTTGCTCTGCTTCTCCTCAATGGTATGGGGGGCATGGTCGGTGGCGATCACATCCAGTTTATCATTAAGTACGGCTGCTACCAGAGAATCACGGTCATGGACAGTTTTGACTGCAGGGTTCCACTTGATCAGGGTGCCTTTGCGTTCATAATCCTCATCGCTGAACCACAGGTGATGGATGCATACCTCAGCTGTGATCACTTTCTTCCCGAAATCGGTGCCCTGTTGAAACAGCTCCAGCTCCCTGGCAGTGGAGATATGGAGTACATGAAGGCGGGTCTGATGCTTCTTGGCCAGCTTCACAGCCAGCGCACTGGAGAGGTAGCAGGCCTCTTCACTGCGGATCACAGGGTGTTGTCCCACCGGTATATCTTCGCCGTATTTATTGCGTGCCTTCTCACTGTTCTTCTTGATGGTGGCCTCATCCTCGCAATGGGTGGCAATCAGGGTGGGGGATTCAGCAAAGATCTTCTCCAGTGCATCCTGCTTGTCCACCAGCATGTTTCCCGTGGAGGAACCCATAAATACTTTTACACCGCAGTTGCGGGCAGGATCCAGTTTCCTGATCTCATCAATGTTATCATTGGTGGCTCCCAGGTAGAAGGAGTAGTTGGCCATGGAAACCTCTGAGGCGCGGTTATACTTCTTCTCCAGCTCTTCGATGGAGGTGGTCTGGGGTTTGGTATTGGGCATCTCCATAAAGGAGGTGATCCCGCCTGCTACGGCGGCTTTGGATTCGGTAGCTATTTCGGCCTTGTGAGTCAGACCTGGCTCTCTGAAATGTACCTGGTCGTCGATCACGCCTGGCAGAAGGTAGTTGCCCCCTGCATCGATCACCTCGGCCAGTTCCTGTTCCACACCCGGTTCACCTGCTCCCACAGCTCGGATGATCCCTCCCCTAACAAGGACAAACCCGTGGGTAATGGTGCCGTTGTTGACAATCTTCGCATTCCTTATCAGATAGTTATCCATAGTATCTTTTTAACCTTTCGACTTTGCGACTTTACAGACTTTCCGACTCCGCCGTTACAGGCGCTGTTCGCCTGTAACGGCGGAACCAGCTCGATATCTTCAGCCTGATCACCCCGAAGATGGCCTCGCTGACGATCTTACCGGACATTTTAGAGGTTCCCTCCTTGCGATCTGTAAAAATGATGGGAAGTTCCACCACATTGAAACCGTATTTCCAGGCTTTGAACTTCATCTCAATCTGGAACGCATATCCTTTGAACCTGATCATATCGAGGTCGATGACCTCCAATACCTCTTTGCGGTAACATACGAACCCTGCGGTGGCATCCCGTACCTTCATGCGGGTGATCATTCTCACATAGACCGAGGCAAAGTAGGAGATCAGCACCCTGCTCATGGGCCAGTTCACCACATTCACCCCCGACACATACCTGGATCCGATGGCCATGTCGGCAGAGTTTTCATGGCACGCTTCAAAAAGCCTGGGCAGATCATTGGGATTGTGAGAAAAGTCGGCATCCATTTCACATATATATAGATATCCCCTCTCAAGGGCCCATTTAAAACCCATGATGTAGGCTGTACCAAGACCCAGTTTCCCGGAGCGTTCTATCAGGTGGAGCGACCTGGTATGCTTCTCCTGCAGTTTTCTGATATGTTCTCCGGTTCCGTCAGGAGAGTTGTCATCCACAATCAGCAGATGCACCTTAATGGGAAGCCCAAGGACCGCCTCTACAATCTTGCCGATGTTCTCAATTTCATTATATGTAGGCACTATGACCAGCCGTTCATTCATAATGTCGTGTAGTAAGAAACAAAATTAACCCATTTTTTGAAGTTTTTGTTAGGTGAATAAAAGTAAAGCACTATATTTGCAGCCCGTTTGGAGAAACGGAGTTCATTGAAAAGGGTTATATAAAGTTCAGGTTCTCAGTCTAATACGATTTAGTATAAAAAAAATCAAGAAAGATTTGGAGAATCAAAAATAAAGCTCTTATCTTTGCATCCGCTTTTAACAAGCAGTTGTTCTAAAAAGGGTTGATTTTGTGAAGAAAGTTTTTTGAGGATTCAGATAATGTTATTATCTTTGCAATCCGCAAAAACGGAAGAATACAGAACAAAGTTCTTTGAAAATATTG
>JAGLPR010000417.1 GCA_023137255.1 Bacteroidales bacterium
ATTTCCCTTAAAACTGGATGGTGGGAAGCTGGCCTTTGAGGCCCAGGGAGGTGTGGTATACCCCGGGGTAAACCAGCTGGCAGGCAGTTCGGCTGACTGGAATACCATTCAGAATTTTGCGGCTGTTCAAAGTGAGGATGCACAAATTGTTTTTGTCAGCAAGGATATACCACTGGTGCATTTTGGTGACATCAATATCGGGAGGTATTACTACCGGCTGAAACCTGAAACCAATCATATCTATTCGTGGGTGCTCAATAATTACTGGGTGACCAATTTCAAAGCCAGTCAGCAGGGCGAACTGAGGTGGTCTTACAGCATCACCTCTTCCTCCGATCGTTCAGACATGTTTGCCACCCGCTTTGGCAAGGACGAAAGAGTGCCCCTTTTATCCAGGGTTATGATGCCTTCCAGCGATGCCGTGACGACTGAGCTGGTTTCGCGTTCGTTGATCAATTTAGGTGTCCCTAACCTCTTGCTGGTGAATACCACTCCTTCGATGGATGGGAAAGGTATTGTCCTGCACCTGAGGGAGGTGGAGGGTGGCCATGCCATCCTGGATACCCGAAAGCTCCTGGAAGAAACCGGGGCCATCTCCATTGAGGAGGTCAATGTACTGGAAGAGGAGCTAGGCGTACTCACTGCTCCCTTACTCATAGAGCACTTCGAAACCAGGTTTATCAAGCTTAGTTTTGGCCAGCAGGCACAAACCCAGTAATTATTGAGCACCCCGAACGATCAGTCATGAAATCTCTTAATTCAGCTTTATTCCTTCTGTTCCTTTCTGTCGGAGTGTATTCTCAGTAGGGGATGGGGACGCTATCTGAAAATCAGGAATTTGCTGAATTTTCCGGATCTGATATTTCGCTTGTGGTTATTGAAACAAACGGGGGATTTCCCATTCCGGATGAGATAAAGATAAAGGCACACATGAAGATCATCGATGCCGGCCCGGGTGAATGGAACAGCCCGCCGGACCCTGGAAATGTGTATGACGGCAATGTTGGAATTGAAATTCGTGGGGCATATTCTGCTACACTCCCCCAAAAGCCCTATGGATTTGAAACACGTGATTCTTTAGGCGGAAATTTCAATGTTCCTCTGTTGGGCATGCCTGAGGAAAATGACTGGATTCTTCTGGCCAACTACAACGATAAGGCTTTTCTACGAAATTCACTGGCCGGTCACCTGTTCCGGCAAATGGGACATTATGCTCCACGAACCAGACATTGCGAGCTTGTAGTCAATGGTTCCTATCAGGGCATTTATGTGTTAACCGAAAAGATCAAAAGAGATAAGAACCGTGTGGATATTGCCACTCTTGATGTGTATGAAAGCAGCGGTGACGATGTAAGCGGAGGTTATATATTTAAAACAGATTATTATTCTGACGATAACTCATGGATTAGTAGTTTTCCTCCAGCCACCAGGCCCGATAGAACCGTCCGTTTTGTATACAGTTACCCCAAAGCGGATGAAATCAACGATCCTCAAAAAGAGTACATTCAATTCTATGTCAACTCTTTTGAAGAGGTGCTGCATGGAAGCAGTTTCAAAAATTCCCAAACTGGATATTCGGCTTATATTGATGTAGATTCCTTCCGGGATTATTTCATTTTAAGCGAGGTAAGCAGAAATGTGGATGCTTATAAAAAGAGCAGATTCCTTTTTAAGGACAAAGAGAGCAAAGGAGGTAAAATACATTCGGGGCCTCCCTGGGATTATGATTGGGCCTGGAAGGATATCTGGGATTGTCATATGTTCACAAACACGGATGGTTCAGGATGGGCCTATGAAGTAAATGACTGCGATGTATGGCCCGTTCCCCCTGTTTATATGACCAGGTTGCTTCAGGATGACCATTTTGCAAATCGAATCAAACAAAGGTATGTTGAACTGCGGCAATCCACCCTGTCTGATGCGTCCATCTTTGCTTATATCGATTCTGTAAGCCATTATCTGGATGGTGCGCAGCAGCGGCACTATGCCACCTGGGATATCCTTGGGGAAGATGTGGGTGCTCCCGAAGTTGGATATATTCCCATGAATTTTATTGGTGAAATGGTCAAGTTTAAAGCCTGGATACAGACCCGCCTTTCCTGGCTTGATTCCAACATGCCGGGAGACGAGTTCGGACCTGTTCAATCTGTCAGTCAAGCTACAGCAGCATTAAGATTGTTTCCCAATCCTGCAAGCGATTTGGTCTATATAGAATCATATGTACTTATGGACCGGATTGAGATATATACCATTTCAGGAACTCGTGTCTATATGAATCCCGGAGGGCCGGAATTTTCCACAGCAGTCGATGTCCATGAGTTTACACCAGGGATTTACCTGGTTCACCTGGTTACAGTGAGCGGTGAAAGTGTAGTTGAGAGACTTGTGATTAAGTAGAATTAAAACCTTTTACGGAGTTGCCGGAGTGCCTCTTTCCTCACAAGTCTGACCCGGATGAAAAGTCCAAC
>JAGLPR010000418.1 GCA_023137255.1 Bacteroidales bacterium
GAGACCGCTTTGTTTGACTGATTCAAACTGCCCGAATATGCGCTGTATGTCAAAGAACTGAAAATAAAATCCGGTTCAAGCCACCTTTGGGTAAAACCGTTTTTTAATTCTGAAATCTAATTAATATCTTTACTCTGCAGCATGGTTGTTTGTGTTTGGAAACTTTGTTAATATACTTATAATCAGTATATTAACCAAACAATCCTGCTGCTTTTTTATCCTATATCTTCTTAGTTTTCAACATGTAAGAGAACTGCGAAACTTTAGTAACTAACGGGTACGCAGATGGTGTGGGTGATTGGACCTCCACGGAAAACATCTCCATTAAGGATGGAAACCTAGTGATAAAGTTTGACGCAGCTTCAGACATGGGTGAAATGGCGGAGACCTACGTTTTCGACAAGCAATAACAGGTTCTATGTTCATTTGATAAGTTCCCGAACCATCAAAAGAATATTGTATTAGCTTTGTGTAAATCGCTTGGTCATGATGTTTAAAAGAGCTGTTTACCTGGCTGCATTTTTGATGATTTCCCTCACTGCCGGGGCACAGATCAATTTGTACATTGGCGGAAATCTGCAGGGCAATTATTCCTGGCTCAGGGGAGAAGAACCTACCTTTGAGCCAGGCTTTGGAGGCGGATTTAGCTTTGTGTACTGGGAGCATGAATACTGGTTTCTTAAAGCCGGTATCGACTACAACTATAAAACCTCTTCGGTGCTGGATTATCCCGACGATTATGATGTTCCGGTGATCAGTCCGGACGATAAAGTCACTATCAGCTTCACGGAGCAATCCATCGGGATCCCTCTGACCATCTATTTTCGTCCCTATGAAAAGGGAGCCAACACCCTGCTGATAGCCGGGATGATGAAAACGAATATAGTTGTCGGTCTGAAAGAGAACACCGAGGAGTATGGCGAGTTGGTATTGAAAGGAACAGAGATAAAATCCAGGATGAAGACCAACCTGGGTATCGGTGTGGGGTATCAGCGCCAGCTGGATCAGCACACGTTCCTGAATATCGTGCCATCATTCAATGTGGACCTGCGGTCGGTCAGAGCCTATAACTCTGTCACGCTCACGGCCGAATTGATATTTGGGATCTATTGACCTGAGTTCTCCTTTGTGAAGCACATGATCTGATGGTTCCGGAGCTCTTTCCGGTAGACCCTGGATAAACCATCTGTGGTCCTGTCGAGCTCCTCCCAGAATAAGCTGCTATGATCGGGGAACCTGGTATGCGCCAGCTCGTGCAGGATTACATAGTCGGAGAGTGGATCGGGAATCATCACCAGCCAGCTATTCAGGTTGATACTTTTCCTGGCTGAACAGCTGCCCCACCTGGTCTTCATCCTTCGAATCTTCAGCCCTGTTGGCTTATATCCGTGTGCTTCAGACAGCTCAGTCATCCTCTCCGGCAAGTAATTCAATGCCTCCTTCTGGAGGATTCTCCATATGGCATCCGCGGATTCGGAATCACCACTTTGAAGGCTGATTATAAAATCCCTGCCCCTGATCCTGATCGATTCTCCTTCGGGGGGTACCGAATCCCTGCAACCCTTGCTGTTCATCTGATCCAGCTTCTTCAGCACCCACTGCTGCTTCGATAAAAAGAATGCTTCCGCCCTTCTCCAGCTCACAATGCGGGGAACGGTCACCCTGATCTCTCCCTGCTGGTTGATCCGGATGCTTAGGTTCCTTGCACGTGAACTACGGGCATACAAAACCTTGCCAATCCCGCTGTAATTCACAATATTTTGGGATTTTTTCATTCAGATTGAACGGTTATACATAACTTTAGCGTCTAAAATAAAAAAACCAACTAATGATTCGTAAATTAATCATGCTCTTCGTGGTACTTTTTGGGACCGGACTTTACCTTTCCGCCCAGGAGACCTGGTCGCTGGAAGTCTGCATTCAGTACGCCATGGAGAATAACATACAGATCAAACAATCGGTTTTGAATACCGAATATAATGAAAACCTGCTGAAGCAGTCAAAACTTGGACAGATTCCAAGCCTGAGCGGCAGTACAAACTATACCTACTCCTGGGGCCGCGCTCTTGACGAGACCACCTATAGATTTTCCGACAATCAACAGATCAACTCCATCAACCTGGGGCTCAATTCCTTTACAAATCTTTTCAATGGTCTGAGGGTGAGAAATACCATCCTGCAGAACGAACTGAACCTTCTGGCCAGTTATGAGGATGTGGAGAAAGTAAGGAATGATATATCTCTCAACATAGCCGCTGCCTACCTGACCATTATGTTCAACAAGGAGCTTGAGTCGGTCACTGAAAGCCAGCTGGAGATCACCGGACAGCAGGTGGAGCGCACCCTGAAGATGGTGGATGCCGGGAAACTTGCCAGGGGAAATTTCCTGGAGCTGCAGGCGCAGTATGCTTCGGAAGAGCTCAACCTGGTGAATGCAGAAAATCAACTCGCCATCTCCCTGCTGAACCTGCAGCAGATTCTCGACCTTCCCATCGATACTGCTTTTGATGTGGCCATCCCTGAACTGGCCGATCCGGATGAAGATCCTTTGGTGATCAATGCGCTGGAGGTATACAGAATAGCCGAGCAGGATATGCCAGAAATAAAGAGTGCCGTCCTGGGCCTTGAAAGTGCCGAAAAAGGACTGGCCATCGCCAAAGGAGGACGCTCGCCGCAGCTTTATCTGTCGGCCAATTTCAATACTGGGTACTCCGATATCAGGCAGCAGGTAGTGGGTTTGAGTCCTCCCATGCAGGTCCCCATAGGTGTTACCGCCGGAGGAGAAACAGTTTATACCATTAACGAACAGGAGATCCCGGAGTACGGAGCCTATGCCTTCTTTGAGCAGATGCGCGACAACACCTCCACCGGTGTCGGGCTGGGACTCTCCATCCCCATATTCAACGGCTGGCAGGTTAACGCCAACATTGACAATGCCAGAATCATGCACAAGAATGCGCAACTGGAGCTTCAGAGCAAGAAACTGACCCTTTACGCCACCATCCAGCAGGCTTATGCTGATGCTCTGGCCGCCCTGAAGAAATTCAATGCCACCCAACAGGCACTTGTCTCCATGGAGGAGTCCTTCAAATACACTGAGAAAAAATTTGAGGTGGGCCTGGTAAATACAGTGGATTACAACATATCGAAAAACCAGCTTACCGCCACTCAATCGGACTTGCTCCAGGCCAAATATGATTTTATATTCAGAACAAAGATTCTCAACTTCTACAAGGGAGAACCCATTACCTTATAAATATTCCGGAACCAATGAAATCAAAGAAATTACTACTTATCATAGGAATTACAGCAGTGGTGCTGATTGTTGTGCTGGCCATAGGAAAAAAGCAGGGCT
>JAGLPR010000419.1 GCA_023137255.1 Bacteroidales bacterium
CCGCAGGGGCAGGGATTCATGGCCGCCACCAGCATAAAATCGGCGGGATAGGTCACCCTGTAGCTGGCCCTGCTGATGTGGATCTCCCGGTCTTCCAGGGGTTGACGCATCACCTCCAGCACACCCCGTTTGAATTCGGGAAGTTCGTCCAGGAACAGCACCCCATTGTGCGAAAGAGAGATCTCTCCCGGCTGGGGAGAGCTTCCTCCGCCAATCATCGCAATATTGGAACTGGAGTGGTGTGGTGTTCTGAAAGGCCTCGTGCTGATCAATCCACTCTCAGAACTTACCTTTCCTGCCACTGAATAGATGCGGGTGGTCTGAAGCGACTCTTCCAGCGACATGGGCGGCATTATGGATGGAAGCCTGCGTGCCATCATGCTCTTTCCCGATCCCGGCGGTCCCACAAGGATCAGGTTGTGCGATCCTGCTGCAGCAATCAGCATGGCTCGCTTCACCACAGCCTGCCCTTTTACCTCGGAAAAATCGGCATGGGTGGTTTGGGAGCTGAGTTTAGGAGCTGCAGTCAACTTACCTGCAACTTGATGGTCTACGGGCTCACCATTCAGAAATGAAACAACCGAAGGCAGATCTGACACCCCCACCACCTCAATGCCATCCACCACAGTTGCCTCAGCCAGATTACCAACCGGAACAATCACTCCCCTGAATTGCTGCTCCCTGGCAAGCAGGACCATGGGAAGAACGCCCTTTACCGGCACCACACTTCCATCTAAGGACAATTCGCCGAGAATCAGGTACTCGGCCAAGCGCTCTTCACTCACCTGCTGAGTGGCCGCAAGTATCCCCACTGCAAGTGGCAGATCGAAATGGGTTCCCTCCTTCCGGATGTCTGCCGGTGCCAGGTTGATCACCACCCTGAACCGTGGCCATTCAAGGCCATTATTAAAGAGGGCCGATTCGATGCGCTGCTGGCTCTCCCTGATGGCATGATCGGCCAGTCCCACAATAAAAAACCTGATCCCCTGGGTGATGTGAACCTCGATGGAGATTTTGATGGCACCAATCCCGATCACAGCACAACTAAATGCCTTTACCAACATAAACAATTCATGAGTTGTTTCTCTGTTGATGTGATAACCGGGCCGGTTATCGAACCAAAAATCAGATGAGTGCCTTCATCAGGGCAACCGTTACAGTGTATCGGAACCTGAAGAGTGAGTATGTGGCCCCAGATACTGCCTCGCACCAGTGAAATCTAAACATAAACTACCTGAACTTAATCAGTCCCTATTCAATGAAGAGAAAAAATATTAATATCTTCAGAAACTACCTACTAAACTATCTAAGCTATGAAATTTGGGAATTTCCTGGTAAGCATTTTGCTTGTCCGGCAATCCATGAGGACTCCCTTGAATTGCAACAGGGATAGACATACTATAATTAGGGAAAGGATATTTCAACGATAAGCGACAATACTGTCAAAAGTTACAAAAAGAAAAGGGGGGGGCAGGCTACTCTATGAAATTCACCAGTATGTGAACCAGAAAGTGTGAGTAAGTGAAACCATAAGGAGTTATTTGTGATACCCTTGCTGGCATTATCCTTTAGTGATGTGGCAGCTGCGGTAGTTGGAAGAAGTTAAGGAAAGTATCCCATCACTACTACCTGGGATCAACCCCGGCCCATTCCATACTGATGGCATTGGCGATTTCTCTCCCGGCCACAGCCAGCGAAGCAATCAGTCCACGAGGATTTGATAATTTTTCTATTCCGCTTACTGTCCTGTTATTCATGCAATTAATCCTCGCATTTTAATCATTTTACTGTTTTTTAAGTTGCTCTACTGCATTTATAGTTGTTTTACGTAAAGTTAAGTTGTATATTTGTCTGGAACAATATTTGTGATATGACTAAACGACTTACAAAAGCAGAAGAGGAAATCATGCTGATCTTATGGAAGCTTGGAGAATCTACCATCAGGGAAGTGATGACCGAGCTAAGCGAACCTAATACTCCGTACACCACTGTATCGACTGTAGTGCGCGTATTGGAGAAGAAAGAATTTGTAAGTCACAAAGCGGTGGGAACCACCTACCTTTATTACCCCCTGATCCAGAAAAAAGATTATCTCAGGGGATACCTGACGGGGATAGTATCCAACTATTTTGATGGTTCTTTCACAAGGATGGCAGCCTTTTTTGCCAGGGAAAATGACCTGGATATGGGAGAATTGCATGAACTGATCACAGAGATTGAATCAGAACTTAAAGAATCTGACAACCATGAATGATCTGTTTATATACCTGCTTAAAGTATCGGCGGGACTTAGCATCATTTTCCTGCCATACTACTTCCTTTTCAGGAACGATCCCAACCTGATCATCAAGCGTTTCTACCTTATCTCCGGGGTACTGGCAGCATGGATTTTTCCTTTTATCACCTTCCGCAAACTGCCCCTGGTGGTGGATCTGACACCTACGGTCTTCATTGACCTGGACACGCCCGCTGTTCCAACTGCCCTACTTGAAAACACAGGATCGTCCGGTGGACTGACCATCAACTGGCTGCAAGTACTCGTGCTTGTCTACCTTGCAGGTCTTACATTCATGTTCCTGAAGAACCTGTTCATTATTTTTAAATGGAACCTCACCTGGCGGCGCACCAAAAATGAAGAGGGTGTGGCCTTTATCAAGAACGATCAGGTATTTACCCTTTTCACACGGATCTTCGTACCGGGTTCACTCAGGGACGAGAAAGATCTTGACAATGTACTTCTCCATGAAAAAGCACATATCCGGCAGCTCCACTTCATCGATCTGATGCTGATGGAGTTCACCCTGTTGCTTACATGGTTCAATCCCTTCTCATGGCTTATTTCCAGGATGATTAAAGAAAACCACGAGCACCTGGCCGACAGGCAGGTCCTTTCGGCCGGCGTCAATCCCGCTCGTTACAGGGCTCAGCTTATGAACCACACCCTTGGTGTAAACGTGTTCAGGTTGGGCAACCAGTTTAATCATTCCTTAACTCTTAAAAGATTCAAAATGATGAAAAAGCCAAAAAGATCCCCATGGGGGATCCTTAAAATCGCATTACTCATTCCTGCGATCCTGGTCACCCTGGGACTTACCACCGGCATGACCCCTCAACAAAAAACCGTGAAAGGTAAAGTAGTCTTTGCCGATACCGGAGCTCCTGCCACAGGAGCTTCCATAGTCATCCGGAATGGTACCACAGGATGCGTGGTGGACATAGAAGGGACCTTTATGCTCAATGTGGATGGAGATCCCGAATTAGTTATTTCCTTTGTGGGATATAAATCCCTCATAGTAAAAGCATCCGACATCGGGAAAATGCCCCTTAAGCTTGAAGTGGAAACCTATAACATGGACCTGGAATCGGTGCCCCTGGAAGTGAAAAAAGAAGCCTCCGGAGCCATTTCTCTCAGGCTTAAGGACGGATCGGAAGCACAACCAGTTTTTGTGGTTGATGGGAAAGAAGTGAAAGGGGTGGATCACCTTG
>JAGLPR010000042.1 GCA_023137255.1 Bacteroidales bacterium
GTCTTTCCCGCCCCGCTGGAACCCATGATGCCGACCAGGTTGCCCTGATGGGCGTTGAAGGAGATATCGTTCAGGCCCTGGACCTGATTGGGAAACTGGTAAGACAGGTGGTCCGCCTCCAGGGTAATTTTCTCCGAAGAACGCTCGGAGAGGAAACGGGCAGCGATATCAGAGTAGTACACGGGAAGGCCCACCGGCAGACGGAGAGTGCTTCCGCTGGCAAAGAGGGATATGGCTCTGTCGCGCATTCCGAGCCCGTTGAGAAAGACCTCCATCTGGCCGGTGAATTTCACGAAATACAATTCCACCGATGGGATCCTCAGGAAGAACAAGGGATAAATAACCAGGTGGTTGGGACCGGAAAAGGCTTCCTCCTGGGTGGAAGTCACAAAGGTGAAAATGCTTTCGTATTCTTCCTGGTCGATGCGGAAGATGTCGGCCACCGTCTTTACGATGCCCAGGCGCTGTTCGGTGAGCTTGTATTCGGCATTGACCAGCTCCAGGATGCGGACCAGCACCACCAGTTTCTGTCGCTGGTTGATGGTTTTGCTGATCTGTTTGCAGAGCTTAAGCATCCGGACCGAGTCCAGGACCGAGGTGAGTTTCTTTTTTGGGGCGGTTCCGGATTCTTTGTCAGATGTGGATTCTTTGTCACCGGCTGCCGTATCCTTGTATAGCTGGAGGTATTCAGAGGCGGAGTCGACCCCGATCTGCTGCTCCAGAAAACGTCTGACGTAATCGATCTCCTTCTGTCCGATGCCACCGTCCTGCTTGGTGATCAGGGCGAACAGCTGCATCAGGGCCTTCAGGATCTCTTCACTCATCTGTTGGGGGGGGCTGACTAAGGGGTCTGGCTATGGGGATAGGTTAGTTGTAGGTGAGGTGCTCAAACGGGACATCGACCATCTCTTCATACTCTTTGCCGGCCTCCTGCATATCTTCGTCCGATTGCATGGAGTGCCATTTCACCAATACTTTGTGTCCCTCTTCCACCATCTCTTCGAAGATCATCAGGATATCATAGATCAGTTTGGAGGAGGCAGTATTGAAGTAGATCAGCTTGAGGTTAAATTCGGTAAGGGAGTTGGGGTTCTCGCTGTAGGTAAGCAGCCAGTCCATTATGGGCTGGTAAAAATCTATCACATCTTCGGGGAGCGATTTCCCGGAGATCTCAAACTGGTTGTCCTCCTGGTCGAGAAGCACCTGCGGACTATCGTCGGTCGGTTCGATTCTTAAAGTCTCCATCTGCCTATCTTGATATGGTTGAGGTGAAGATGAAGAAGGTGGTCTCATCATCAATCTTCACAAAGCTGTAGTCGAGGTGGTTTCCTGTCTTGCGCCTGATATCGATGAAGCCCAGGCCGGCACCTCCCTTGGGCGATGCGATCCCTTCGCGCATCTGTTTTTTATAGAGGTCGTCGAGGGCGTCGGAATCTATGCTGTTCAGCTTGCCCAGGAACATGGAGATCTCCTCCACATGACCATTTTCGATGATGTTGCCGGTGGTTACCTGGAACCGCTCTTTGTTCTTGGCCACCAGTACCAGTCCCATGCCGGGGTAGGGATGTCCCCTGTGTTCATAGGTCTCGGCATGCCGGTTGATGTTTTGAAGCGACTCCACCATCACGTGATAGACCCTTCGGAGTACCTTGTCATCCTCCACTTCGTCCAGCTGTTCCTCCACCAGGCCGGTCAACGCCTTCATTACCTGGTGGGTGATCTGCCCTTCAAACAATAGGGTGATGTCTTTGATCTTCAGATGGGTGTACCGATCATAGATATAATTGAGAAATCCCTTGCTTTCGCCGGTGTAGCTCATAATCGCCATAAATATAGGAAAAATCAGACTTCGATACCAATTAGCAGCAGGTCGTCAAGCTGGCGCTCTTTTCCCATCCACTCTTCAAAATCGGTCTGAAAGAAGTCGTGGAACTGGGGAATGGTAAAACCCGCGTTCTCCAGCAGCACCTGCCTGACCCTTCCCGAACCATATTTGAGTCCTTCGGGACCGCCCAACTGGTCGGTGAGTCCGTCGGTAAAAAAGAAAAACTTATCGCCCTGCCGGTATTGAATCTCGGTATTGGTAAAGGACAGTTCCGGCTTTTTGGGATGTTTCAGTCCCCCTATTGCTTTCCGGTCGCCTTTGTATACAGTAATCTCTCCTTCGCTTAGCACATAGAGCGGGCGGTGTGCGCCGGCAAACTCCATCACCGGTTTCTTCTTCAGAAAACGACACATGGCCATGTCCATTCCGTCGCGGGTCCCGGGATTGTGCCGGTCCTGTTTCAGTGCTTTCCTCACCTCCAGGTGGAGCGCGTCGCACAACTCACCTGCCGAAATACCGGGGCGCAGACCGGTAATGTTGTTCATCAGAAAGTGACCCACCAGCGAGAGAAGTGCACCGGGAACACCGTGACCGGTGCAGTCCACCGCTGCCATGTACTTTGAGTCCTCCGTCTCGAAGAACCATGGGTAATCGCCCGAAATCACATCCCTTGGTTTGTAGTATACAAAACTTCGGGGGAACGCTTTGTGGATGTGAGCGATCTCCGGCAGGACCGACGACTGAATCCTTTCGGCATAGTTGATGCTTTCCTGAACCTTCCGGTTCTGCACCTTGATCTCCTTCTCGATCCGTTTGGCCTCGGTTATATCGTGACCCACCACCAGAATGGTCTCCAGCTCCGTCCCCTGGAACTCGGGGATGGCATCCACATTCAGGATTCTTTCCATTTTTATTTCGCCCATCTCCAGCGGCAGTGTCACTTGCAGGTTCTTTTTCACCGGTGATTCGATCATGGCTGCAAGGATCTCGTCGATCAGGTCCGAAAAAACCTGTCTGAAGGGCACCTCACTCTTGTTTCGGTTCACAATGGATGAAGGGGCGATATTGGTGTAGTCCTCCACAATGGGATTGGCATAATAGATTACTCCAGTAGTGCTGATGCGCAGGATCAGATCGAGGGAATTCTCAGAAAGCGACTGCATCCTGGTTTTCAGTCGCTGCTCTTTCTCCACACGGATCGATTCTGTGATGTCGGTGGTGTTCAGCAGGAAGCCTTTGATGGCGGTATCGTGAAGCATGTTTCTGACAGAAGTACGCAGGCGGATCCTTTCTCCATTCTTCCTGATAAATGAGTATTCCAGGTTTTCGATGGCCCCGGGAGTCTCCTTCAGCTGCTCGAAGACCCTGGCCAGGCGTACGGCATCATCCTTCCCCATGCGCTCCCTGTCCTTGCCTGCAATCATCTCCTCCACCGAGTAACCAAAGATGTGGATCACCGAGGGACT
>JAGLPR010000420.1 GCA_023137255.1 Bacteroidales bacterium
GATGGGTATTCGCAGGTTTCTTCTTATGGCCATGCTCCCGGGGGCACTCTTTTTTTCATGCCACCCGGAGCGTAGCTACATGGAGGACCGGGAGGCGAGGCTTGAGTTCACCCTGGATACCCTCTTTTTCGATACAGTCTTTACCACTGTTGGAACGGTGACCAAGTCGTTCAGGGTAAAGAATCCACACAAGCAGTTTATCAGGATCGATGAGATCAGCCTGGCAGGCGGATCGGCGTCGGTATTCCGGGTGAATGTGGACGGTGACCACGGGATTCAGTTTTCCGGAGTGGAGATTGCACCCAACGACAGCATGTTTGTATTTGTGGAGGCCACGCTCGATCCCAATGGTTCAGACGACCTCCTGCGCATCCAGGACTCCATTGTCTTTATTACCAATGGCACCCTGCAGGACATCGACCTGGTGGCATGGGGACAGGATGTTCACATGATCGGGGAACTGGAGATTGATGTTCCGACCACCTGGGTGGCAGATAAACCTTACCTGGTGATCGATTATGTATATGTGGATTCGGCAGCATCGCTCACCATCGATCCAGGGGTAAAAGTGCACCTGCACAAGGACGCCATGATTATTGTGGACGGATCGCTGCAGATAAGCGGCACCAGGGACGAACCGGTCCAATTCGGCGGCGACCGCCTGGAGGAGTTTTATGATCAGATCCCGGGACAATGGGGGTTCATCTACCTTTCGGGAAGCAGTCACCTCAATGTGATTACACATGCAGAGATCCGTAACGGGACCATCGGGGTACTTATCACTGCACCGCCGGAGTCGGGCGTAATGCCCGACCTGGAGATCTCCAACAGCATTATTAACCGCATGAGTTCAACCGGATTTTATGCACTCAATGCCGTGGTGAACGGCCACAACCTGGTGGTTGGTGATTGTGGAGGAAGCAGCCTGGCTCTGGTTTTCGGGGGCGACTACCATTTCACTCACTCTACCTTTGCCAATTTCTGGCCCTCCGGTTTTTCCAACAGGCAGCTGCCAGCCGTGCTGCTTACCGATTATTTTGTCACCTATGATGAGGATGGGAATGCGCTGCTCTATCCGGATGGTGAGTTCGAAAATGCGGTATTCCGAAATTCCATCATCTATGGTGCACACTCCATGGAACTGCTGATTGACAGTTATTATGATCTGCAGCTTAACTACCGGTTTGACTACTGTCTCACTCGCATTCACGAGGACAGTCTCCGGTACCTGGACGATCCCCTGTTCAGCAACATTATCAATAACGAAAATCCCCTGCTCGATTCGATCCCGGTAAGTTATGAACTGGACACCCTTTCACCGGCCATAGATGCCGGTCTCCCCGCTTACGCCATCGAGTTCCCCTTCGATCTGAACGGGAACAGCCGCCTGGATGATGAGGCTCCCGACCTGGGTGCCTACGAAAGAATAGAGTGGTAGGCTGATCCCTGTCCCTTTCCTCCATCAATACCATATGAACCTGCAGATTTGGTGTGGCGTTGTGTGGCTCTTGCTGTTGTCTCCTTCCGGGCTGAACGCACAGCGGAGCCAGGGCGATCTGTGCTTTGTCTGGTACAATGTGGAGAACCTGTTTCACCCCGGTAACGACTCTCTCCCCGGCGATGATGAGTTTACGCCGGAAGGGCTTCGTCACTGGACCCCGGCCAGGTACCGGTCAAAATTATCGGCGCTGGCCAAGGTGATCATTGCATCGGGCGGGTGGGAGCCTCCCGACCTGGTGGGCCTGTGTGAGGTGGAAGATTCTACAGTACTTGATGAGCTGGTCAGTCATCCCATCCTGGAACCTTATAATTACGCTTACCTTCACTGCAACAGTCCGGACCACCGGGGGATGGATGTGGCGTGTCTCTACCGCCCCGAAAGGATCGGAATCATTGGGTGGAGTACCATTCCTTCCCGGGTTGCGATCGATGGAACCCGAGACATGATGCATGTTTGCCTCACTTTCGGTAAAAGCGATACCCTGGATCTGTTCCTGGTGCACCTGGTCTCCAAATACAGTGGTGCCGGGGCCACTGCAGAAACCAGGAGAATCCAGGCCGGACAACTGGTTCACTGCATCGATTCTGTGCACGCTGTCCGTTCCCGCAGCCCGGTCATGGCAGCCGGCGATTTCAACGATGTGCCGGAAGG
>JAGLPR010000421.1 GCA_023137255.1 Bacteroidales bacterium
CTCACAATCCGGAAGTTAAGCAGATGCCGCTTAACTGTTCGTTCATTTTTGGAGGTGATGTCTGCCTCGCAAAGGATCATCAGGTCCTCCAGGTCCTCTCCGGCCTCGAAGATCAGTCGACGCACTGCAGAATCGGAGACCGTAGTCTGCGACAGTACGATGGGGCGCAGGTGCAGCTGAACCAGTTTCTGGACATATTTCATCTTCTCGTTGAGCGGAAGTTTCATCTTCCGGAAGATCCCCGGGATCATTTTTGCTCCCAGGAACTCGTGACCGTGAAATGTCCAGCCGGTACCCGGTTCAAATTTTTTGGTCCGTGGCTTGGCGATATCGTGGAGCAGTGCTGCCCACCTGAGCCACAGGTTTTCTGTTTCCAGAGCAATGTTATCAAGGACCTTCAGGGTATGCAGGAAGTTGTCCTTGTGGAACTGTCCATCTACCTCCTCCACTCCCTTCATCCTGTAAAGCTCAGGGAAGATGATCTCCAGCAATCCGGTTTCATCCAGCAGCAGGAATCCCCTGCCAGGCTGGTTTGTGGACATGATCTTATTGAGTTCATCGGAGATGCGCTCCTGCGAAACAATGCCAATTCGCTCACGGTGCTGATGGATTGCTTTCAGCGTGCCCCCTTCAATTTGAAATCCCAGCCTGGTGGCAAAGCGGATCCCCCGCAGCATCCTCAGTGGATCATCGGAAAATGTGCTTCCAGGCTCCAGGGGGGTGGTGATGATCTTCTCTTCCAGGTGACGGAGTCCGCCGAAGGGATCGAGCAGTTCCCCGAAGCTGTCACGATTCAGCGAGATGGCCAGTGCATTGATGGTAAAATCGCGCCGGTTCTGATCATCCTCCAGGGTGCCATCCTCCACCAGGGGTTTTCTGGAATCCAGCCGGTAGGACTCTTTGCGGGCGCCTACAAACTCGATCTCGGTATCGCCCCATTTCAGCATGGCGGTCCCGAAGTTCTTAAAGACGGTGAGGGGGAGCTCCCCGCCAATGGATTGCCTGACCTTTTTTGCCATTTCGATCCCGCTCCCAATCACCACCACGTCGATATCCTTCGGAGAGGTAGTGCTCCCTTCAATCAGCAGGTCACGCACAAATCCACCAATCACATAGGTTTCAATCTGAGCCTGATCGGCTGCTGATGCAATGATCCGGAATACTTTATGGCTGAGGTGATTCGTCAGGTTCATGGTTCAAATATTGACACAAAAGTACAATCTAATACTTAAATTCATTACTTTTACAGTGAACTTCCCTAAGGGGGTGCCTTAAATAACAGGCTGAGATTATACCCTTAGAACCTGATCCGGGTAATGCCGGTGTAGGGAAAAAGAAGGTCATATGTTTTACATTTTGAAATAAACTATGATGAAGCGTTCAGCAATGATGCTGGCATGGACCCTCCTGGTCGTGCCTGCATTCAGCCAGTACAGAGTATCTGGAAGTGTCAGGGATGACGAGAACAAACCTCTTCCGGGGGCAAATATTCAACTCTCGGAGCTCCTAAGGGGAACAGTGACAGGAAACGATGGCACTTTCACCCTGGAGAGGGTTCCCGAAGGTTCCTACATCATGATTATCACATATGTAGGTTTCGAGGCGCATTCGAAGGCGGTGATTGTGACCACTGACCTCGACCTGGGGCAGATTACACTAAAGCGTTCCACCATTATGGGAGAAGAGGTGATCGTGACAGCCACAAGGGCGGGTACCCGGACCCCGGTGGCTTTTTCTGAAATGGACCGGGAGGAGATCGTTTCGCGCAACTTTGGTCAGGATGTACCGTTCCTGCTTTCATCCTCTCCTTCGCTGGTAAGCTCCTCCGATGCAGGGCATGGCATTGGATATACTTCCATGAGGATCCGGGGCACCGATGCCAACCGGATCAATGTGACCATCAACGGTATCCCGCTGAATGATGCCGAATCCCATTCTGTCTACTGGGTGGATCTGCCCGATGTGGCTGCATCGACCGACAACATCCAGATTCAACGTGGGGTGGGGACCTCCACCAACGGGGCAGCAGCCTTTGGGGCCAGTATCAATTTCCAGACACAGAAGCTTGAAAAGGAGCCATACGCGGTGTATGAAGGCACCGTGGGCTCGTTCTCTACCTACCGGAACTCCATTTCGGCAGGAACGGGTTTGATTAAGGACCATTTTTCGGTGGATATGCGCTTGTCAGATCTCCATTCGGACGGATACATCGACCGGTCGTGGACCGATCTGCACTCCTACTTTGTCTCGGCGGCTTACCACCATGAGAATACCCTGGTCAAATTTGTCACTTTCTCAGGTACCGAGGAGTTGTACCAGGCGTGGAACGGGGTTCCTTCATACCTTCTGGACTCACACAGAACCTATAACGAACTGGGAGGATATACCAATGCCGGCGGAGAGCTGGTCTATTACGACAAGCAGGTGGACCACTACAAACAGGCACACTATCAGTTGCACCTTTCCAGGGCATTCAACCGCAGGTGGTATGCCAACGGGGCCTTTCACTATACTAAAGGATCAGGGTACTACGAACAGTATAAGGAGGACGAGTCGCTCTCCGATTACCTGCTCGATGATGTGATCATCGGGGGCGATACCATTGGTGAGACCGATCTGATCCGGCGGAAATGGCTCGACAACGATTTCTATGGAGTGGTGGGCGGATTGCACTACCAGGGCGATCGGACAGAGGTGGTGCTGGGAGGCGGCTGGAACCACTACGACGGTGAGCATTTCGGAACGGTGATCTGGGCCAGGCAACCTGGAGAGAGTGAGATCAGGCACCGGTGGTATGATAACACCGGGGTGAAATCGGACTGGAACAGCTACCTGAAAACCACCTTTGAGGCGGGTGAACGAATCTCGCTTTTTGCCGATCTGCAGGTGAGGGGGATCGACTATGTAATTGAGGGTTCGGACGATGACCTGAGGGAGATCACCCAGGCACACGATTATCTCTTTTTTAATCCCAAAGCCGGGATCAATCTGCAGTTCACACCGCAGCAAAGGGCATACCTGTTTGTGGCCCGGGCCAACCGGGAGCCCAACCGGAGCAATTTTGTAGATGCAGACCCTGCAGGTCCGGTTCCGGTAAAAGAGACACTGCTCGACTATGAGGCGGGGTATACTCTGCAGGCTTCAAGGTTCTCGCTGAATGTGAACCTCTATTACATGGACTATACAGATCAATTGGTGCTTACCGGAGAGATCAATGATGTGGGTAGTGCCGTAATGACAAATGTGATGGATAGTCACCGCGCAGGCATTGAGATGTCGGGAAGTATGGTGCCAGTTTCATGGTTCCGCTGGGACCTCAATGCTACCTTCAGCCGCAACAAGATCAAGGATTTTACGGGCTATGTGGATAACTGGGACTACTGGTCGGCTCCAGCGATTGAACCCTATCAGATCCTTGAGCAGCTGGGAACCACCGATCTTGCCTTCTCGCCGGCTGTCATTATTAATAATAAACTGAACTTTGAGCCGGTGAAATCGCTTCAGGTGGGACTCATCTCGCACTATGTGGGCAAACAGTACATCGACAATACCTCGTCGGACTACCGGATTCTTGCTCCTTATTTCATCAACGACCTGGCGCTCTCCTATGCTTTTTATCCACAGTTTATGAAGGAGATCTCTTTACAGTTTCAGGTTCGGAACCTATTCAATGTGGAGTATGAGACCAATGCCTGGGTATACAGGTACTTCAGCGGCGGGGAGGAAGGGACATATGATGGATATTTTCCACAGGCGGGGATCCATCTTATGGCTGGTATCCGCTTGAAATTCTAAATGAATAAAACATGGAGTTTCAATAATTTTCTCTAATTTCGGACCATAACCATGGAATGATTCAAACCTGATGGCCGGTCTGAGAATAAGTACTTTTTTCTGGTATCTCGACTCACAGGTGGCAGATGATGTGCTTACCATCCTCAAAGAGGGGAAGTTTGACGTGGATCATAGTCACCTGAAAAAGCGTGAGGAACTAAGAGATAAGCTGGTCAATGATCCTCCCGATATGGTCATTTCCGATTTTGACCTGCCCCTTCATCAGAGGCAGGTGATTGAGGTGGAGATGGAACCTTACCTGGCAGAAGTGCCACTCATTTACCTGGTGGGGGAGAAAAATGTACGAAAGGCGGCCGAAACACTTAAAACGGGTGTATGGGATTTTGTACAGAA
>JAGLPR010000422.1 GCA_023137255.1 Bacteroidales bacterium
GAGGGGAGATGGGGGTTGTTCTGTATCGAATTATCCCGAAAAGCGCAAATATCCCAATGGCAAATCCTAAACTTAATTCAACGCGGCTTACCAAAATGCAGAGAAAAGAGATCATTGCAGCCAAAAGGATACAAGTGAACAGGTACTCTTTTTTTCCGTTGTTGGCATAATATAAAAACCGCCCCATAACAAAGACCACAGCAACAGTATACCAGAATTTGATTAACGTAGGAATCAACAGGTCCATGGTTGTGATATTTACTAAGCAATAGCTAATGTACATTTTTATTATGTATTAAAATGCCTGTGTATTCACAATAAGTCAATACGTTCTGATGAAATCAGAGGGGCTTTATTGATTGAGGCAGGGATGAAATTGTGATTTCATTAACATCTTCATTCAAATCAGATTATCATCTTGCTGAGTACTTGAATGAAAGTCTACCCTTTAACTTTCGCTCCTCCGTATTCAATTTTTTCTGTTATTGCTAAAACTGGGAATTATGCCGATCTTTGGCAGGTTTGCTGATGTTCGACTTTGCAATGCATAACTAACAAACAGATATGAGAAAGCACAAATATATGATCCTGATTCTGGCCGTGACGCTTTTAAGTTTCTCCAGCGATAAGCCAGCTTATCGTCTTTTTGACCAGAACGGGAAGAAGGTGAAATACTCAAAAATGATCAAGGAGCTGAAGGAGGCGGATATCATCTTTTTTGGGGAACTCCACACCGATCCCATTGCTCACTGGTTACAGCTGGAATTAACCAAAGACCTGTATGAGAGCAAAAAGGAGTCCCTTCTCCTGGGCGCAGAGATGTTTGAATCCGATAACCAGCTAATTTTGAATGAGTACCTGGATGGGATGTATCCTTCAGATAAGTTTGAGGCAGAGATGCGTTTGTGGGGAAACTATGAAACCGATTATAAGCCACTGGTTGAGTTTGCCAGGGAAAATCACATTCCTTTTATCGCCACCAACATTCCCCGCCGTTATGCCTCCATGGTTCATAAAGAAGGATTTGAAAGTCTGGATAGCCTGACCGTCGAGGCAAAACAATACATGGCCCCACTGCCCATCCTCTATGATCCGGAAGTCAAATGTTATAAGGATATGCTGAGCATGATGGGGTTGGGGGAAAAGATGCAGGCTGACAGTGCAAAAGCAATGCCGGGCATGGAGGTTACAATGCCGGCTGACAGTGCAAAAGTGATGCCGGCAGACCACGGAAAAGGAAAACCCAAAAACAACATGGAGAACCTTCCCAAGGCCCAGGCTGCCAAGGACGCAACCATGGCTCATTTCATTTTGCAAAACTGGTCAGAGGGCAAAACCATGTTCCATTTTAACGGATCTTACCATTCCGAAAATTTCGAAGGAATTGTGTGGCACCTGAAGCAGCAGAACCCTGATCTGAAAATTAAGACCGTCAGCACAGTGCTTCAATCCGAGATTGATACACTCTCCGAAGAGAATAAAAATAGCGCAGACTTCATTCTTTGCGTCCCTGAAAGTATGACCAGAACCAGCAGATAGATGCCATGAGATTATCCGGAATAACATACAGGTATATAGTCGCCGCAATCGTCCTGCTGGTTTCGGTGAATATGGTGGCGCAGAAAACGGTGATTGAAGTGATTGACGATCAGACTTCCGATCCGTGCATGTACAGCAATGTGGTACTGTTCAATATGGATGACCAGGTGGTGCATGCAGGTGCGACCGGTAACAATGGCCGGATCGAGTTTGACCTGGACCAGGCCGCAAAAATCTGTGTCACTTTCGTGGGGTACGAGACCTACCGGGATACCATTCAGCCTGGCGAGAACCTCACCATCCGTCTAAAAACAGACTATATCAGCATGGAGGCGGTAGTGGTTACCGGGCAACATACTCCCAAACCGGTCGATCAATCCATCTATAAAATTGATGTGGTCGATGCCCGGACCCTCCAGGAACGAGGAGTAAACAACCTGGTCGAAGCCCTATCCAACGAGACCAGTATCCGCCTCAGGGTGGACCCCTCCACCGGGACCTCCATAGAAATGCAGGGTATGGGTGGTGAGAACATCAAATACCTGATTGACGGGGTTCCCCTGGTGGGACGGGTCAGGGGAGACATCGACCTGGAGCAGATCAATATGGAGAACATCGACCACATAGAGATCGTCCAGGGCCCCATGTCGGTCCAGTACGGCACCAGTGCCATTGCAGGGGTAGTAAACATCATTACCAAGAAAAACAGCTACTTCAGGAACGTTGTCAAGGGAAACACTTATCTCGACAGCAAGGGGACCTATAATTTCGGTGTTTATGGATCAGCCATCCGGGGCAATCACACATTCACCCTGTCGGGGAACCGGAGCCTGTTCCAGGGCCAGGACATTGACCTGAATGTAGATTCCACAGATGCCGATGGTCATGACCGTTACATGGAGTTTAAACCCAAACGGGTGCTCAATGGCGATGTGGAATATGCATT
>JAGLPR010000423.1 GCA_023137255.1 Bacteroidales bacterium
CTTGGCGGGGAGATGAACGCCTCCTTCAGGCACATGTCGGGTCTCTCAGTGGGTGCCGGTTTCAGCAGGATCGGGGAGACTTTTGACAGCGAAGGAGAGGGCGACTACCTGCCCATGGTCTTCTATAACAACTATACCGTCAATTCGAAATTCTCATTCAAGAAATTTCGGGCAGTGGTGATGGCCAACCTGAAATTTTATGGAGAAACACCCTCACTTGCAGCCATTCCTGAGGATCAGGGAGGTGGGTATTACAGGGTGTTTACCGATCCCTTTGGTGACCTGGAGCTTACCTTCACCAAGACCCTCTGGAAGAATCGGCTGACCCTGGTGGTTGGTGGCAAGAACCTGTTTGATAACTATGCAGGCAGAACCTTTGGTTACCAGGATTATGGAGAGGCGGATTATCAATACGAATATTTCAGTCCCCTGAACTATGGAAGGACCTACTTTGTGAAAATGAATCTAAGATTGATCAAATAGCGCCATGAAAAAGCAACTGATAATATCTGGCG
Organism: Bacteroidales bacterium; assembly: GCA_023137255.1. Classification (GTDB taxonomy): domain Bacteria; phylum Bacteroidota; class Bacteroidia; order Bacteroidales. Next base: position 516 of record JAGLPR010000423.1, read on the forward strand.
TTTTCCTGGTTTCTCTTCTAACTCCATCCTGTTTCAAGGAGATAGACACTGAACCGATTCCGCGTACTGTGGAAGAGACTTTTACTGTTCAGAACTCCATCAGGAAGATCCAGTCCTTCTTCCGGTTTTATGAAAATACGGTCCTCGAAATCGATACTGCATCGCATGCAAACTGGGACCTGGCCTTTGAATCGGCAGCAGACGGAGATCGTGTTCTATTGGGTTGGGCCAGTTTTTCTACAGGAATCGGAACAGGATTATTCGAACTGAACGATGTTAGCCAGGATTTGATTCTCGACCTCATTGACACAGGGGATTGGACTTTTGATGATCCCTCATTTCTCACTGTGCCCGACACCCTGATGACACTTTTGACATGGGAAGATGGTGAGGTCTTCATCCATAACCGGGGACTGTCAAGCGATACTTATTACGCCATCCAGTTTGTGTCGAGAACAGAGGATTCCTACACTTTCAGGTATGCTTCAGCACAATCGCTGAGCCAGGTGCATGAAGCCACCATCTACCGGAGTACAGGCTTCAACTATGTCTATTTCTCTTACAACACCGGGGAATCAGAAATTATTGAACCTCCTCTGACTAACTGGGATATTTTGTTTACCCCTTACCGGGGATGGTGGGAAACCAGCGATCCTGGTAAATATGCTCCCTTCAGCCTGAGCGGCATATTGATCAACAATGAGAACGGAGTGAGGATTGCCCATGTTTTCGATCCTGAAGTTGCCTTTGAGGATATCGGCTTTTCGTCTGTAGGACAATATGAATTTACCGATTTGAAAGGGGCGGTTGGGGCCAACTGGAAGGTGCTGGGCGACCAGAACTCCAACAACATTTACTCCATGGATCCTGACAAAAAATACCTGATGAAGAAATATGATTTCGAAACCGACCGGATAATGTATTTCAAGTTTCAGATGGTCGACTACAAGCTGGACGGCGAGGACCACCACCCCACCGTAGAATTTAAGTACCTGGGGTCGGAATAATAAGAAACCGCCTCACACAACGGTAAGACGGTCTCTCTAAGAATTTATTTCAAATACAAACCCTACAGCGGGGTCACTGCGCCGATATACTCCAGGGTAAGATTGGCAGTTCCGGTTTCAATGAATATGCCCTCACCATAGTCAAAGTAACCAAGGGACAATATCATCGCGCCCTCGAATTTGTAGACACCGGTTACCAGCTCGGTAATCACCAGGTCTCCTGAACCGGTTTTCCCAACGGCAGTCCAGGCATAGGTCATTCCTGCATAGTCGGCAGTATAACCACAATCATATGATCCCTCAGGGGTTTCGCTGTCCCAGGTATAGGTGCCGGGTAATTCACCCAATCCCTTGTTGGGATAGAGCTTCAGCAAATCGGGATTGTCCTGTCCGGCCAAGATGGTCAGCAACCTGATGTAAGGGTCTCCTCCCATACTAGACTGGTACCAGAACATCTCCGCATCGATGGTATAGGTGGTATCATCAATCTGGTAATAGTTGTTGGGCTCAGCCACAGTTATGCTCTGTGTGGCATCATTGTCGCCATCTGCATTGGTAGCAGTCAGGGTCACAGTCACAGATCCGGCTGAAGTAAACATATGGACCGGACTCATTTCAGTAGAGGTCTCTCCATCACCAAAATTCCATAGATAACTGTTCGCATCGGTGGAAGTATTGGTAAAGGTAACCTCATCGTACTGGATTACTTCGACCGGGTCATATGTAAACCCTGCAGCAGGAATCACCGGATCATCTGCACAACTCACCATTACTGCAGAAACTATAGCTGCAGTCAAAAATAATCTGATTTTCTTTTCCATAACAAATCTTTGAAATTAATACTACTGGTTTAAACTCTTATTCGATATTGTTATAGCAAATTGGATTCTCAAATATAGAACAGATTTAGGTAAGAAATGCCATTTACTCCAATATAGAATCCATTTAAAAAAGAGGGGTAACTAAGGAAATACCTATTTCATGGCACGCTCGTACCACTGTATTGTCTGGATAAAGGCATCCTCAACTCCCATCTTATGAACGTTTCTCAACTGCTCCGTGGCTTCCTGGAAAGTTCTGAAAGAACCCACTGCATACCTGTAGTATCCATCGGTACAGTGATATTCTTTCACCTGCCCAAGTTTTTCAAACTGTGATGTGGAAAGTGGTGTATGAGCTGCGCTCAACTGAATGGTATAGAGAAAGTTATGCTTACCCGATGTCTGCCCTGAATCCTCAACTATTTTCAACTTCTCCGGAACATAAATGCCCGCCAGGTCAGAACTGGCTGGAACAGATCCTGCAATTGTCACACAGGCCTGTCTGTTCAGGTACCTTCCAAGTGGTACATCGGTTCCGTCTGCATTCTTCTCTTTGGCCAAAGGAGCAGACTCCCCCTTTCCGTCTACTAAAATTCTTTTCCGGTCAATGCCGTTGTTTTCCAGGTAGGCAGCAATCTGTTCCGACCGTTGTAGAGAAAGCAGCATGTTGTGCTGAGCAGAGCCTGTGGCATCGGCATGACCAGTTAGTTCCACCTGTGTCTGCAGATAGTTGGTCATCAGGTCGGTAATCTTTTCAACCTCCAGCACAGCAGCCATATTTAAGTGGAAATCGTTGATTTCAAACGGAACAGCAGTCACAAGCAAGGAAGGAGCAGTGGGAGCCGGAACCGGGGTCACAACAGCAGCCGGCTCACTAACGGCTGGTTCAGGTTCTGGCTGGTTGGCATCTCTGTTCAACACCTCCTCAATTTCATCGGTCTCCTTAGGTTCTAAAGCTATGGCCACGGTGGCCGGCGCCGCCGGGATGGTAGCGATGGTTTCAACGGGGACCGACGGGTCGGGGTCGATGGCGGCCTGCCGGGGTTCAATATCTCTGGAGACTGAATCCACCGATGTGGCCTCTGCCAGCACCTCCTCATACTCCAGCTCCATCACCATATTGATGGTATTGGAGGTGGGATCATCCTCCCTGCGAACGGCGTAGTACCCTTCACGTTCATTCCAGCCGGGATTGAAAAACAGATCATCTCCTGTGGTATTCACAGGATAGCCTAAACTTACAGGTTCACCCCAGATACCATAACGATTCAGTTCTGAGTAAAATACATCCAATCCACCGATGGAGGCATGTCCCTGCGAACTGAAATAAAGGATGGAATCGTTGCTGGAGATAAAAGGTGTATGCTCCTCGAAAGGAGTATTGATTGTTGTTCCCAGGTTGGCGGCCTCCCCCCAGACTCCTTTCTCATCCTTGCGGGAGACATAGATGTCAAAGCTACCTGATCCTCCACGAACGTCACTTGTAAAGTAGAGCGATTTCCCGTCTTTTGAAATACTTGCATGGGTCTCCGAAGTCCTTCCATTGATATTATAACCCAGCGGTTTCGCTTCCGACCAGCGGTTCCCCTCGAGTCGGGAAACAAAGATGTCAGAATGGGAATAGAACTGATGCACCAGGTAGAGCTCCTCTCCATCATAAGATAACGATACAGGGAAGGTCTCTCCCACCATCCCCAGTTCACTGTTTATGACTCTGGGTCTGGACCAAAGGCCATCGGATTTGGTTGTCATCATGATCTTCTTGTCCGAAGGGTAGTCCACCAGGAAAATCAGAACATTGCCCTTGCCTGAAATCACTGGATTGCTGCAGGAGGGCAAATCGTCATCAAAATGATCAAGTACACTCTCGAACTCAAACGAAGGACGTGTTCTTTCTAATTTTGATGCTCTTTCACTAGCTTCGATCTGCATCCTGGCATAATCAAGCTGAAGGGGAACCTGGTTGTCACCTACCTCCAGGTATTTGGTAAAGTATTTTATGGCATCGTTAAACATGTAATTCAGTTGATACGCCTGGCCCAGCATATAATAGGTTAGCACCGGGGCGCCAGATTCTTTGTGCGATCCCTCCTTATAGGACAAGGAGACACCCTCCACGGCATCTTTCAGGTAGGTAATGGCCTC
>JAGLPR010000424.1 GCA_023137255.1 Bacteroidales bacterium
TCATTCTCCAGCAGGTAACCGTTGACCGGTATACCATATAAGAAAGGGCGCAAGCGGATCCCTACAAACAGGTCCATATCCCCATCCCCATCGTAATCGGCAGGCTGCACACAGGCGGTGCTTTCATACTTTCCGGCAGGAAGCAGCTGTCCGGATTTTGAGAATTCTCCCTCTCCATTGTTCATATAGAGGCGATCCCTCAGTGCGGAAGAACTATTGGGAAACTCGTTTCCACCGCTTGACACGTAGAGATCCATATCCCCGTCCCCGTCTGCATCAAAAAATGCACAACCGGTATCTTCCGATATTTTGTCTTCCTCAAAGAGTGTTCTGTTGGTTCTGATGAATCCTCCCATTCTGTCCTGAACATAGAGTGCTCCCGGGAACCCCTTGGCACCTCCAACATACAGGTCATCCCTGCCATCGCCATTCACATCTCCCACTGCCATGCGGGGACCTTCGTTGGATAGCATATGAAACAGCAGCGGGTCGCGATGGAAATCCACAAAAGCATTTTCTGCATGAACAAAGTCCAGTCCCCTGATCTGTTCAACCTTTGTGAACATAGTTGATGGTGATTCATCGCCAATCCTGTTGCAGCCCTGGACAGCGTCCTCCTGGTCCAACTCCAGGAATTGATTGATGGATACTTGATGCCGGGTTGTGCAGCTTCCATCTGGCCAGATTACCACCAGGGAATCAACTGCTTCGGTGGATCCCAGTCCAAAATGGAGCCTCGGTTCCATACACGATTTAAATCCACGCATGGGTAACAGCTCCAGGAAATACATTTCATGACCACAATAGAGGGTTACTGAAGCTCCTATGGCGGAGGTGTTTGCACCTAATCCCTTGAGCGATACAGATATATAGTTTGTTTCTGGCCTGCCCCTGGTATTATTCCTGTAAACAAAGGAAGACATATTCACATTATTGACCACCAGGTCCAGGTCCCCGTCATTATCCAGGTCCCCGTAGGCAGCGCCATTGGAAAAGGAAGGAGTGGCCAGTCCCCACTCCTCTGAAAGATTGGTAAAAGTGAGATCTCTGTTATTTCGAAAGGCATAATTGGGAACTCTTTCTGAAGGGATCTGATCAATCAGGCCCAGGATGGCCTGCTCTTCGCTTTCGATCATGGAACGCATGATGGCCGGATTGGTATAGAGGTTGAGGTAATCCTGGTCCAGCAGGTCCTTAAAAATCCCATTGGCCACAAAGAGGTCTTTCCACCCATCGTTATCCAGGTCCATGATCAGTGCCCCCCAGCTCCAGTCCGTGGCCTCTATTCCACTTAACCTTCCGATCTCGCTGAAGGTGCCATTCCGGTTGTTTAACTGCAATACATTCCTGGCAAACTGATGATGATACCCCTGCTCCACCTTATTCCGGTAGCTTTCCCAATCTTCAAAAAGGACCTTGGTTTTGTAGCGGGCATCCCCCTCGGCAGTCATTTCGGTGACAAATATCTCCGGCCAGGCATCGTTATTAATATCCGCCACATCGGCACCCATGGCCCCCAGGCTGATCTCGCCCAGTTGCTCTTCAAGAGATTCAGTGAAGGAACCGTCTCCGTTATTCAGATAGAGGTAATCGCGTTCAAAGAAATCATTGGAGACATAGAGATCGGGCCAGCCATCCCGGTTCACATCTCCCACACTCACCCCCAGTCCGAACCCGATCTTGCTGCCATAGACGCCAGCTTCTTTGCTGACATCTGTGAAATATCCGCTTTCATTCCTGTAGAGCTTGTTTCCCCCCAGCGTGTCACGCACCTCTCTCTGTCCCAATTTCAGATCAAACTCGGTGACCGACTGAAAGGAGTTGTTCAAAAGGTAGCAGTCCAGGTCTCCGTCCCGGTCGTAATCAAAAAAGGTGGCATGGGTAGAGAGGCCCAGGTCATCCATACCATATTCAGCTGCCTTTTCCGAAAAGGTCAGATCCCCGTTGTTGATAAACAGCTCATTGTACCTGTTGGGCGTTTCCGGATCACCCGATTTACAGACGTAGATATCGGACCATCCGTCGCCGTTCACATCGGCAATGCTTACCCCGGTCGACCATACTCCCGGACAGGCAACCCCGGCAGATTCAGTTACATCTTCAAAAGTAAAATCACCCCGGTTGATGTATAGCTTATTGTCCACAATATTGCCGCAGAAATAGATGTCGGTCAGGCCATCGTTGTTAAAATCGCCCATCCCCACCCCGGCGCCATTGTAGAAATTCCTGTAGGTATAGGTGTTGTACTCTTCGGTATACTCCACTTCGTTCACAAAATCCACTCCGGTCAGGTGAGGGTCCAGGAGAGTGAAGAGGGGAGGAGACCCGCCAGCCTGATCTATCCGGTTGCATGAGCCACCCAGGAGAGAAATCAGTAATAGCACACCTGCAAACCAACCTTTTACACTTCCAAATTCCATCCCTACAAAATACAAAAAGAAAGCAAGCAATTTTGCAATTGCCTGCTTTCCAAATATAGTAATTATTATGTGTATCTGTTACTAGTAGCCCGGGTTCTGTGTCAGATTTGGGTTGGCATCCAGTTTATCCCTATGAACCGGGTAGATGGATGTATGTTCGCCTGTTTCCAATTTATCCTGAGGATTATAGAACGGAAGTACCCATTTTTCAAGATCCGTCCAGTAGCCCCAGCGGATCAGATCCTGCCGCCTGTGGTTCTCCGCAAACATCTCTCGCCCAATTTCATTGAACAGTTCTCCACCGGGAACATCCCCACCTTCCATATCAAAACTCAGCGGACCATTCAGGGTGGTCAGGTCATCAACACCGGCTCTGCTTCTGATCTGGTTAACCAGTATCAGTGCATCTGCATCAAGGCCCTTGCGGAAGAGCGCTTCTGCTTTCATCAGCAGCACATCAGCATAGCGGAATACAGCATAATCATTGCTCATGGTTCCAGGATCACTTCCTATGGGAATCTCCCACTTACCGATCCTTATACCGGCCTGGCGATAGGCCTGAGGACCCAATTCATTGATCTGTGGCTGGTCGGAGAACATATTTCCGAAATTCAAGGGATCTTCATCAGGGTCACCCAGCAGTGGTTCCGGCTGACGATCAAGATTTGGAACCTCAAATCCATCGTCCAACACTAAAACTCCTCCGCTTGTATACTGATAACCGGCTATGAAATTGCCTCGCCTCCCAGCAGGACCTTCCAGTGTTCCCACATCACCCTTTCGCAGATCCGTATCCTCGTAGGAGTTGTAAAACTCCTCAAGTGTACAGAAACCGTTCCAGGGCTGTTGAGTCAGGTTATAGGTCGCCTGGCTGCCGTAGTGCAATGTCCGGACGGCTATATTGAATCCCTCGAAAAATACCTGGTCGTAAGGAATGGCAAAAATGAACTCCTTGGACCCGGAATTGTCTTGATTGAAATTGGAAAAATAATTATTTTCCAGGCTATAGGCCCCGTCATTGATTACTTCATTACAGGCTGCAATCGCTTTGTCCCACTGATCGGTGCCGGTATACACCCCGGCATTCAGGTATAGCTTGGCCAAAAGGGTCTGTCCTGCGTAATAATTCATTCGGCCATAAGTGGTGCCATCCACTGCGTCGGACAGCTTGGGTACAGCTGATTCCAGGTCAGATACAATGGCAGCATAAACATCTGCCCTGGGTACAGTGGAAGGTGAGGCTTCTGCGGTGGCAAAATCAAGTACAAGGGGTACATTGCCAAACACATCGATCAGCTGCCAGTAAAAGAAACCCCTTACTGCCTGAAGTTCTGCAATAAATGCATCAGCTGTGGCCTGTTCTACCTGTCCTTGATCCACCAGGCTCTGGAATTGGAAAATCAGCCGGTTGGCCGTATTTACTCCTGCAAAGCCAAAATTCCATGCGCCATTCACATGGGCCTGTTCATATGTCCAGGAATGCAGGTGGAGCCTTCTCCAGTGACCGCCATCATCCCAGTCCTGTCCCCTCGTGGGTACCACCATCTCATCTGTACTGGTTTCCTGCACCGCCTGAGGATCATTTGATGCAAAATCGCCGAATTGGGTGTAAGCAGCACCCAGTGCCGATACATACTCCTCTTCCGAGCTAAAGAAATCATCCGGTGTAACCTCACTAAAAAGCTCTTCATCCAGGTTGGTACATGACTGGTTAAAAGCAGCCATGATCAACACGATCACTATTCCTTTTATAAGAAATAGCGATTTTTTTATTTTATTGTTTTCTATTGTTTTCATGTCGTCTACATTTTCAGGATTAGAAACCAAGGCTTACACCCAGAGATACCGATCTGGCCCTGTACCAGGTATTCCTTGCATCTTGTCCAGGTGCAAGTCGATCGTCCTCATACTCATATCTCGGGTTCGGATCAGAACCCGAATAACCGGTGATGTAGAACAGGTTGTTGCCGGCAACATAGATCCTGAGATTTTTAACTCCGGCATCTCCTGGTAAATCGAAGTTATAGCCTAAACTCACGTAGTCAAGTGAGAGGAAAGAAGCATCTTCAATATGATAACTGGATAATACTCCTGAAGAGCTGTTGTAAAGCGTGCCATTTTCATTTCTCACATCCGTTGCCGTTACAGGCAGGTTATAGGATCCGATCATATTGGGCACCTCATAGAAAGCGCGGTATTTGTTGTTGAGATCATGCCCGAGAACACTGCGGAAGGTTATATTCAGATCCAGGTTCTTATAAGAGAAGGAATTAGTAAATCCGAATTCAGCATCCGGCAGACCATTTCCAACCACCGACCGGTCAGCTTCATCTACGGTTCCATCCTCGTTGGTATCCCGAAGGATCAGGTTACCGTCAGGATCAATTTCTACGAAAGTATGTGCCCATAACTGACCGATGGGCTTACCTTCCTCTGCCCTTACCGTGGGTACGTCACTTTGCCCCGGTGCACCCATGGGAGCCAGGTCACGCACTCCATATTCCAGCTCCGCACCATTAAAGGTACCGGAAAGGGAAACTAGCTCGTTTTTAAGATAATAGGTTGGAGTAATGGACATGCTATAGGAGAAATCCCCGGATTGTACAGCCCTCCATGTAAGGCTCAGTTCAATCCCGGTATTCTTGATCTCACCCAGGTTTAGCCAGGCCGTGGTATGAAGATTCGGCGGAACCGGCACTTCATACTCGAATAGCAGGTCGGTTGTTGTCCTGGTATAAAAGTCCAATGAACCAAAGAGCGTTCCATCAAAGAGGGAGTAATCAATTCCCACATCGATCTCCGCTTTCTTTTCCCAGCCCAGGTCTTCATTGGCATTGCTCACAGGCGCATAACCGGGAACAAACTCTCCGTTGTAGAAGAAATTGCCTCCGGGTCCCAGGCGAAGGATTGATTGATAACTGTCGGCCGGCTGGTTGCCGGTTAAACCGTAACTCACGCGGAGCTTGAGGTTATCCAGGGCGCTGACATTAAGGAAATTGGCTAGTTCAACTCCAGCACCGATGGCAGGGAACAAACCCCACTTGTTTTCGTCACCAAATCTGGATGAACCTTCATACCTGGCGCTGGCTGTCAGGAACCAGTTGTCAGTGACATTCAGATTGACACGGCCGAAAAAGGCGATCAGTTTGGCAGAGTTTTTATAACTGTCAACCTCACCAATCCCATTGTTAAAATCGAGGGAAGCTTCCAAATTGTTGTAAGTAAAAGCATCGGTGATAAAATCGCCACCTTTGGCATGAAATCCTTCCCATGTGAACTCCTGGTAGGAATAACCTCCTAACACGGTGAGGTTTGCCGGACCCACATTACCTACCCATCGGGCGGTCGATTCAAACAGTCGGTTGGAATTATCATCCATGCGCCTTTCAGCTACACCGTTGCGATTAACCCCTCCCCATGCGTCACCTTCACCCCAGAAACTGTTCTTATCAGTATACTTACCCCTCAAAAAACTTTCATTCTGAATGGAATAGAAGGCATCAACGGTCAGCCCGTCGACAATCTCAAAGGCTCCCTTGATTGCCACATTCAATCGCCTGTCCTTCCCTTCATTGATATCCTGCTCCAGGATCTGGACCGGGTTATAATAATCATATAAATCCCGGTTAAAATATCCATCATATTTGTCATATAACGGATCATCGCTTTTAACGGGAGACGTTGGATTATATATAGTAGCATAACGGAAAGCGTCATCGAATCCATATTGTGCCTCTTTTGAGGTTGAACCGATGTTCAGATCTACGGTCAACCTGTCTTTCAGTGCTTTCTGCCTGAGGTTAAGCCTTCCGTTCAGCTGGCTATAACCGGTATTAATAGCGATACCGTTACCATCCCTGATATTGAAGGAAGCCCTGTAGGTGGTCTGGTCTGTTCCACCGGACATGCTCAGGTTATGCACCTGTGATATGGCAGTCTGGGTAGTTTCATCAAACCAGTCGGTACTTTCTCCAAAGTCAGTTCCCAAACCGGTTTCCTGTGACAATGCCCTCCACTCTTCTGCATTCATCACATCCGTATGTTTGGCCACTGTTTCAGCAGTTACATAGCCATTATACTCAATTTTTGATGTGCCCCTTCTTCCCATCTTGGTTGTTACTATGATCACACCACTGGAACCCCTGGTTCCGTAAATGGCTGCAGCAGAACCGTCCTTCAGCACGTCGATGGATTCAATGTCATTGGGATCCA
>JAGLPR010000425.1 GCA_023137255.1 Bacteroidales bacterium
CAAAGGTAATGCCAATTAATATAAAACGTGCCTATCGCTCGTTTCTTGTGTTAACATTTTTTGCTTTTCTTTTTGCCCCCGGGGCAGCAGGAAACAGCATCGAAGATCCCCCCAAGGGGATTCGGACGGTAGTGATTGATGCGGGACACGGTGGAAGGGACCCTGGTGCACAGGGGAGAAAGGCGAAGGAGAAGGACATCGCCCTCTCTATTGCCATGAAGGTAGGCACCTATATTGAGGAGAACATCCCCGAGGTCAAAGTCATCTATACCAGGAAAAAAGATGTTTTTGTGGAACTCAAGGAGAGAGCTGCCATTGCGAACAGGGCTGAGGCTGACCTGTTTATTTCCATACATGTGAATGCACACCCCCAAGCATCAGCGTATGGAACACTTACTTTGGTTTTGGGTCAGCACCGGGCCGATGAAAATTTTGATGTTGCTGTACGTGAAAACTCGGTGATCTTGCTTGAAGATGACTATGAGACCACCTATGAGGGTTTCGACCCCAAATCGACCGAGTCCTATATTATGTTTACACTGATGCAGAAGACCTATTTCAATCAGAGCATAGAGTTTGGCGATTATGTCCAGGACCAGTTCCGGGAAAGGGCTCAACGAAGGGACCTGGGAGTGAGAGAGCAGGGACTCCTGGTTCTGGCACAAACCTCCATGCCGGGCGTGTTGGTGGAAACAGGGTTTATCTCCAATCCAGAAGAGGAGCTTTACCTGATGACAAAGTATGGTCAGGATATCATTGCCTCGGCCATCTATCGCGGCTTCAAAGAGTACAAGGAGGAGATTGACCGCAGAAGCAAGCTCACGGTGATTGTCAGTGACTACCCCTCCCCGGGCCAGTTGACAGCAACCAGCGATTCGGATAACAGGAAGGTGGATCAGATATTGTTCAGCATTCAGGTAGCCTCGTCCAAGAACAAAATAGCTACAGAACCGTCATCATTCAAAGGCTACAGTCAGGTCACAGTCATCCAGGACGGAAGGTGGTACAAATATCTGGTGGGAGAAGAAACCAGTTACCACACTGCGCTGGAACTATGTAAAAGTGTGAAAGCTGACTACCCCGATGCATTTGTAGTGGCATCAAAGAATAGCAGGATCATACCACTTAAGGATGCCCTGGAAGAAATTAACCGCTAATATGAAAATCAGCAGCGAAGCAAAAGTCGGATTGATTGGAATTGCCACCCTGGCAGTTTTGATCTGGGGAATCAATTATCTGAAGGGTAGAAACATTTTCAAAAGTACGTATACACTGCATGCATATTATGAAGATTCCGGGGGATTGGAAACATCTGCACCTGTGCTTATGAACGGAATTAAGATCGGGTATATCGAGGCTATTGATCTTCAGCCGGAAGCTAAACAGCCTGTCGGGATTACATTGCATATTGAAGAATCATACCCTTTGAGGGTCGGTTCCAGAGCAGTACTCATAAGCGCCGACCTTCTGGGAACCAAAGCCATTCGAATCGAATCAACACAGAAGGAGGGTAAGCTGAATGACCAGGATACCATACTCTCAGCCGTTGAACCGGATCTCTTCTCCTCCATAGGAGAGCAGGCAGGACCGGTGATGCAACAGATCGGTCAACTGGCAAGCTCGCTTGACACCCTCGCTGGCACACTTGATGCTATGTTGAGTTCAGACGCATCTCAAAATACCATGGAGCACCTTTCAGCTATTTCAGAATCACTGAAAACCTCCCTGGCACCAGGCGGATCTCTCTATCAAAGCTTTAACAACCTTGAATCATTTTCATCCATGCTGGCATCCCAGGAGGATGAGATTGCTTCCATGACCACTCATCTCAAATCTGTCAGCGAAGCTCTCGACAGTGCGGGTATCGACAGACTCACCGACGAGTTGTTTGCAGCCACCGGGCAATTCAAACTACTCCTCGAACAGTTGAATTCAGGAGAGGGAACGGCGGGAAAACTGATTTATTCCGACACCCTTTACTACCATCTGGCTTACCTGGTCGCCGACCTGGACAGCCTGGTAATCGACCTGAATGAAAATCCCCAAAATTATGTCCGTTTTTCACTGTTTGGGAATTCACAAAAATAAATTCTCCTTTCCGGACAAAAAGTCTGCATTTAAAACCTTCAATAAATCCGTTTTTTTATTAAATTTAACCTAAATAAGGTGATCCTGATTAAACAAAATATTGAATTGGGAGAGCTAAAGGTTTAAATAACAATTTATTAAGGTTGTATTATCAGTAATAATACTTATTACACTGAATATAAGTGAATTATAAAATTGTTATTTTTTTTCATTTCATAAAGAATTGACCTTAAAACTGATATAATTATTCTGAGATTTTCAAGTCCGCCTGAGTTTTTTTTTAACTTTTTTTTTCACAATCTTTGTTTTGGGAATCGCACTAGCTCTAAATGTAATTAAGAACCTGAAAAATCGACGTTTACAATGCATGAACGCATATGGAACAATTGTCTGAATGTAATCAAAGACAATGTCCCCTCAATAAGTTTTCGTACTTGGTTTGAGCCTATTGTTCCACTTAAGCTTGACAATGATATTCTGACCATTCAGGTTCCCAGCCCATTTTTTTATGAGTACCTCGAAGAGCAGTATATAGATATCCTGCGCAAGGTGATAAAGAAAGAACTAGGTCCGGAAGCCAAGCTCGAGTACAATGTGGTCATGCAGAACAATTCCTACAGCAACAGCAAACCCTACACAGTAAAATTTCCTGCCAGGAACACCAAGGAGATCAGGAACACCCCTGTTTCTGTGCCAATCGATACCAGTGAGAATACCATAAAGAATCCATTTGTGATTCCGGGATTGAAGAAACTGGATATTGATCCCAGACTGAATCGTGAAAACTCTTTTGATAATTTTATAGAAGGTGAATGCAACAGACTGGCCCGATCTGCCGGATATGCAGTAGCAAATAATCCGGGGGGTACTGCTTTTAATCCTCTGCTTGTATACGGTGACAGCGGCCTGGGAAAAACACACCTTGCTCAGGCCATTGGGATTGAGGTAAAGGAGTTATTTCCTGAAAAGACAGTGCTTTATGTGAATGCAAATAAATTTCAGACACAATTTGTCGATGCTATCAGGAACAACAATAAAAATGACTTTCTCCATTTTTACCAGATGATAGATGTACTGATCATTGATGATGTACATGAATTTGCAGGCAAAGAGAAGACTCAGGATACCTTCTTCCATATATTTAACCACCTGCATCAGAGTGGAAAACAGCTGATCCTTACTTCGGACAAACCTCCCGTGGAATTGCAGGGCATGGAATCGAGACTTTTAAGCCGGTTCAAATGGGGCCTTTCTGCTGATCTGCAGGCTCCTGACTTTGAGACCAGGATGGCCATCCTGAAGAAAAAAACTTACAACGACGGTATTGAGTTGCCCGATGAGGTGCTTGAGTATATTTCCACACATATTTCGGACAACATCAGGGAACTGGAGGGAGCTTTGATCTCTCTGCTCGCGCAATCGACCCTCAATAAGAAAGAGATCACACTGGATCTTACCAAAGAGATGATCGATAAGCTCATCAAGAGCACAAAGCGGGAGATCTCCATAGACTATATCCAGAAGGTGGTATGTAACTATTACAACATCGGGATGGAGCAACTGCAGTCTAAAACCCGAAAGCGGGAGATTGTCCAGGCCCGGCAGGTGGCAATGTTTTTCTCCAAGAGCCTTACAAAGTCCTCACTGGCCACCATTGGTTCACAGATTGGAGGAAAGGACCACGCCACAGTGCTCCACGCATGCAAAACAGTCAATAACCTGATTGAAACAGATAAACGGTTTAGACTTCAGGTCGATGAAATAGAAAAGAAACTAAAAATGTAACAACAAACAGAAACAGGTTCCCGACGGACCTGTTTTTTTTAACCGTACCTACTGAATGCATTTCCTGCTCCTCTGCATACTCTCCTCCACTGGCATATTTATCATCTTTAAATCCACCGACCGTTTAGGGGTCCCCTCCTTTCCTGTCATAGTCATCAACTACCTGGTGGCAACCCTCCTGGGTTTTTTTATAAATGCCGGGGAAGTCACCCTGGATTCAATTATGGACTCCAGCTGGCTCCCGGTAAGTGTCATTATTGGAATCATGTTCATTCTCATGTTTTTCCTGATTGCCTTCTCAACCAGAAAGGCAGGAATTTCAGTAACCACCGTAGCTGGTAAGATGTCGGTGGTTTTCCCCATTGCATTCTCCATAATGATAGATCCTTCTGATCAGTTGACCCTGATGAAAGCAGCAGCCATTGCTGTGGCTTTGAGCGGTGTGATCCTGACCATCTATAAACCGGGCAGAGGGAGAGTGGACAGGGCAGTGGTATTTATCCCTCTGCTTCTGTTTGTTGGGATGGGTGTGGTGGATTCCATGGTAAAGCTGGCACAGCACAGATTTGTAATGGATGAAGATACCGCTCTTTTCAGCGCCATCCTGTTTTTAAATGCTTTTCTATCCGGACTGGTGGCCATGCTCTTTTACCGAAAAGTCAACAGGCAGTTTCTTCGAAGAGCTGTCTGGGGCTGGGGATTGTTACTCGGGACCGTTAATTTTGGATCCATCTTCTTTCTCGTAAGGGCATTGAATTATATTTCACCATCGGGTAAAGGAATGGATGGTTCTGTGATTTTCGGGGCAAACAACATGAGCATCATTGCCTTAAGTGTCCTGGTGGGACTTCTTGTTTTTAAAGAAAAACTGAAATTTGTCAACTGGGTCGGTATTGTGCTGTCGGCCCTGGCACTATTGCTATTTGCATTGGTATAGATGACAGATCTTTACAGGACCATACAATCACCCTCCAAGGGAATCTACAAAGAGAAAGGAAGTAAATTCCTGGCATTCGCGTATCCTGTACGCGATGATGAGGCAATCAAACAATATATTTCAGACCTTCAAAAGCAGTACCACGATGCCCGTCACCATTGCTATGCATGGCGATTAGGACCAGAAAAAGAGCGCTACAGGGTAAACGATGATGGTGAACCTTCAGGAAGCGCAGGGAAACCTATCTTTGGCCAGATCCAGTCCAGGGACCTTTCGGATATCCTGGTGGTTGTGGTCCGCTATTTCGGGGGTACGCTGCTTGGAGTGGGCGGACTGATCAATGCTTATCGTTCAGCAGCTTCAGATGCACTTGATCACAATGCGATCATTGAGCGCAGGGTGTTTGACAGAATGAAACTGGAGTTTGGGTACGACCGGATGAATTCCGTTATGAAATTGATCAAGGATTATCAGCTGGATTTTGAGGATCAGTTGTTTGATTTGGATTGTTCACTCACCCTGAAGGTTTGGAAGCGTATTAGTGAACAGGTATTCCATGGATTATCAAAAATCGAAGGATGTAAAATATCAGTTATAGAAGAATAGTCACTATATTATATTCGTAATAAATCGTCAAGCTATGAAAAACAAAAACCTCGTTTCGATCACAGACTTCACCAAGGAGGATTACCTGCGAATCCTGGATCTGGCTGCCGAATTTGAAGAAAAGCCAAGACAGGATATTCTCAATGGATATGTGATTTCAACCCTGTTTTTTGAACCCTCCACCCGAACCCGGTTGAGTTTCGAAACCGCTATCAATGGCCTGGGAGGCAGGGTCATTGGATTCAGCGATTCAGGAGCAACCAGTGCCTCCAAAGGTGAAACCCTTCACGACACCATAAAAATGGTCAGCAACTATGCGGACCTGATTGTGATGCGGCACCCCCTGGAAGGAAGTGCCCGCCTGGCCAGTGAGGTCTCTTCAGTTCCCATTGTAAATGCCGGGGACGGAGCAAACCAGCACCCTACACAGACACTGCTTGATATGTACTCCATCCTGAAAACACAGGGAACACTTGAGAACCTGAAAATCTTTATGGTGGGTGACCTGAAATACGGAAGAACGGTACATTCTCTGCTCCAGGCCATGTCGCTTTTCAACACCACCTTCTACTTCATCTCACCGGATGAGCTGAAAATGCCTCCCACCTACAAGCTTCACCTGGAGAAAATCGGGCTCGACTTCCATGAAGGAAAGGACCTGACAGAATTTCTCTCCAAAGCTGATATCATTTACATGACCCGGGTACAACAGGAACGATTTACCGATCCCATCGAGTATGAAATGGTGAAAAATGCCTATATCCTGAGGCGGGAGATGCTTGACGGATGCAAAGACACCATGAAGGTACTTCACCCCTTGCCAAGAGTAAATGAGATACATACCGATGTGGATGCAAGTCCGCATGCATACTATTTCGACCAGGCCAGAAACGGTGTATATGTACGCATGGCCATCCTTAGCTCCATACTGGGTATCAAATAATCAACAGACCAACCGGAAAAGCAAGTAAAGATGAAAGATAAACAACTATCAGTCAG
>JAGLPR010000426.1 GCA_023137255.1 Bacteroidales bacterium
GCAATTAAGGAAGGTACCGTGATTGATCACATCCCCGCTCCTGCCCTTTTCAAAGTAGTCTCCATTCTGAAGCTGGATACACTTGACACCATGATTACCATCGGGAACAGCCTGGGTAGTAATAAACTGGGGAAGAAAGGAATCATCAAGCTCTCCAAGGTATTCTTCAAAGATGATGAAATCAACAAGATAGCCCTGGTGGCTCCGTGTGCCAAGCTAAATATCATCAGGGACTACGATGTGGTAGAGAAGAAAGTGGTTGAGATTCCCGACGAAATCGTAGGACTTGTTAAGTGCGTGAATCCCAAGTGCATTACCAACAATGAAAAGGTTAGTACACGTTTTGATGTGGTCTCCAAATCAGAGGTTAAGCTGAAGTGCCACTACTGCGAAAAGATCACCGACCAGGACAACATTGAAATATTATAGTCGAAAGCTAAAAGTCGAAAGTCAAAAGTCCGTAAAGTCAAAAGACAAACTTTAAACTTTACAGACTTTATGGACTTTTCGCTACCTGATTCGGTCGTACGCCTTTACCAGCAACTCATCCCTGCGAATCCTCCTGAAAGCCAGGTAGAGGAGGATCATGCAGATGGGTGGAATGATGAATCTCCACTGGTGCAGTGTGATCGCACCTTCAAGATAACTCTTTGCCACTGCAACATAGTAAAACATTATTCCTACCATGCCTGCGTATAGCAGAATCAGAAAGACCGAGATCCTCATCTGCCGCATCCGGTTCATGTAGAAGAAGATGTTCAGAAATGCCAGCACGGCCACCAGGACAAAATAGATGGTGAGTGGCCAGGTAGCCACCGCCCCTTTTTCACCTTCTGCAGTAAAAAGACCCGAATGTTTCAACACAAATTCATTTCCATCCAGGGTAAAACGAGCCAGCGGTCCTGTCATGAGAATAAGTGACAGGACAAAAGCTCCCAGAAGGAAAAGAGTCTGAGAACGTTGTAACATGGTGTGAAAATTTAGTTCCCTCCCAGGATCAGCGGCATTCCATCATCTCCGCTTCCGATAACCACTACCTTGCTGTTGGCTGAAGCAGCCAGTTCAAGAGTGGCATCAATCCCCTTCTGCTTCAGAATCCGGTCAGTAAGAGATGCACTGATTATGCGGTTATAATCAGCAATACCCTGTGCCTGGATTCTAAGACGATCTGCTTCACTTGTCTCCCTTTCCAGCCTGTACTGGTAGGCCAAAGCTTCCTGTTGCTGCTGCAACTTGCTTTCAATGGCTTTTTTGATCGTTTCGGGCAGTGTGATGGAGCGGATCAGTAGATCCTTCATATCAATATTTTTCTCCGCGAGTGCCGTTCTGGTGGATTCGATGATTTCAGTCTCTACTTCATTTCGCTTGGTGGAGTAAATTTCCTCAGCCGTATAACGTCCGGTTACCGCCCTTACTGAGGATCTCACATTCGGAATCACCATCACAGAAACATAACTATCTCCGATGTTTTCATGGAGATCCCCGATTTTGTTATAGAAAGGATTGAAGATGATGGTCACATCCACATTGATGGAGAGTCCGCCCTTATCCAGAACATCCATGGTCTCTTCACTCTTCTGTTCTTTTACGTTATACCGGATCAGGTCGTTCCAGGGAGCAATTACATGAAATCCGGGGACAAAGATATTTTCCTTATCAAGGCCTCCTCCAAATTTCTTAAAGATAACCGCACGTTCACCCGGTCTAAGAACATAAAACATCTGGCTGCCAA
>JAGLPR010000427.1 GCA_023137255.1 Bacteroidales bacterium
ATTGATGACAGGAACATAGGTGGTTTGCCTCCCTGGGGGGAAATCTACCAGATGATCAATCCGCAGGTAGTTCCGAACCTGAAGGAGGAGCTGAAGAGCCTTCCCACCAAAAAGCGGTCACTGTTTAAAAAGAAAACTGTGAAATAATGCCGCATTGACCATGAGCAGGATTGTACCAAAGCTGATTTCATTACTTTATATCATTTCACTCTCGTGCAGTTCGGGTGGTGGGAGTACCGAGCGGACTCCTCCTTCCGCACCCAAGCAGGTCAGGATCAGCACACTGGTGGAACCGGCAGGAGCACTGACCATCCCTCTGGGTACAGAGATCAGCATACATCTCACACTTCCCGATACCGTGACCATCGATTCGGTGCAGGCATTTCTTGGCGGCGCCCTGAAACAGAGCATTCGGGAGTTCCCCCGGTTGCAGGAAGAGGGTGCAGTAGCGTTCACCCTTCAAACTGAAGGTGAAAATACCGGCAGGTCGGGATTGCGGTTAAGACTCTTCTTTGCAGATGGAAAGAGTGAGAACCAGAGCCGGCAAGTCACGTTTCTTTCCAATGTGGCGCCGGTGGAGTACACCTACCAGCTGGTGAACGAGTATCCACACGACCCGGCTGCCTATACCCAGGGATTGCAGTTCGATGACGGCATGCTGTATGAAGGGACCGGCAACTATGGCACCTCATCGATCAGACGTGTCAAACTGGAAACCGGGGAGGTGACCAGAATCAGGGACCTTGAACAGTCACTCTTTGGTGAAGGCATTACTGTACTGGGCGACAGGATCTATCAGCTTACTTATAAATCGCAGGTGGGATATATTTATGACAAATCGAGTTTCGAGGAGATCCAGAAGGTATATTACCAGAACCGAGAGGGTTGGGGACTTACCCATAATGGGGAGGAGCTGATCATGAGTGATGGTACGAACATCATCTATTTCCTCGATCCGGAGATGTTTACCATCAACCGGCAGCTCGAAGTGTTTGATAATAAGGGTCCCGCCAACAGCCTGAACGAACTGGAGTTCATCAACGGAAAGATTTGGGCCAACCGATACTATACAGATGAGATTGTGATCATCGATCCCGAAACCGGAAAGGTGGAGGGTCGCATCAACCTGAAAGGGATTCTGAAGGCCACAGACAGGAAGCCCGGTACAGATGTGTTGAACGGAATCGCCTGGGACCGCCAGGGGAACCGAATTTTTGTCACTGGAAAATTCTGGCCAAAGCTGTTTGAGATCAGGATCAGGAAATCAGGCTGACATCTCCCCCGAGATCACCATGACACTTTTAGGAATAATCTGGAATTTTACCGGACCGTGGCCCAGCGATTCACCGTCGGTCTCTATCTGTAGGAGCGACGATCCGTCTACCTGCACCGAACTGGCCATGTAGGTCTCCACCTTGGAGTGATTGACAATGGTGCCGTTGTAAAGTTTCTTCATGTTGGCCAGCACATTCAGTTTCCCGATTTTTTTGATCAGTGTAATGCTGTAGAGGCCATCGTCGGCAATGGCGTGGGGCACCTGGATCATTCCTCCTCCATTGTATTTTCCGATGCCCACGTTCAGAGAGAAAATTTTGCGATTGAAGCTCTCTCCGTCAATTTCAATGGCGGCTTTTTGAGATTTGTACTTGATCAGGCTGTAAAAGATGTTGTAAAAATAAAGCATCGCACCGTTTTTCCCCTTCTCTTTCATGCGGTTGGTGCGTTCCACCACCCTGGCGCCAAATCCCATCCCTGCAATATTGATGAAATAGCGGTTCCACGCCTTCCCGTTCCTGCAGTAATTGACCAGTCCGGCATCCTGGATGAAGGTCTTTTGCAGTTTGATGGTCTTTACGGCTCCTTCATAATCGGCCGGAATATTAAACATCCTGGCCCAGTCGTTTCCTGTACCCACAGAGATCATGCCCAGCATCACTTCGGTGGTAAGGATCCGCTTCTGAGCAAACACCCCGTTGATTACCTCGTTCATGGTACCGTCGCCACCCACTACAATGATTTTTGAGTAACCCTCTTTGATCTTGTTCCTGGCAATGATGGAAGCGTGCAGCCTCCGGTCGGTGAAACAGGGCTCATAGCGAATGCCCTCTTTCAGGAGGATTTCTGCGATGGCAGGCCAGTCCCTCTTTGTTCTTCCCCCTCCTGCTGCCATATTGATAATGGCTATCCAGTTCGATTTATTAGTCATATTCATATTCCCTGGGCTCAAAGATACGTATATTTTACACAC
>JAGLPR010000428.1 GCA_023137255.1 Bacteroidales bacterium
GGTCTCCTTCCCCCTTACATGGTCCTCCAGCTCGGAGACTTTCCCTTTTTTCTTGTATATGGCTGTATCACCATTCAGTAAGGCCACACCTGCAGAGTCATATCCGCGGTATTCAAGCCTTTTAAGTCCTTTGATAAGTATCGGGTAAGCTTCCTTGCTCCCGATGTAACCAACAATTCCACACATGTGTACAAAAGGTTTAAGACAATAAAAAGGGTTCCTTAAACAAATTATAGTTTAAGGTACACTATTTCTAACCTTATACGTCTTTCATTGGCAGGAAGGTTACCCCAAAGTACGGACATTCTCGGATTCTCCAATCCGTCATTCAGCTGAAGAATAAAATCGTTGTCAGGTTTTGCCCCATCCACCATGTACTGAAAATGAAGCCCCATATTGAAACGGTAGGTATAGGTGGTATCGTAGAACATGCCCAGTGATTCCGTTTTTTTATACCCCCCAAACCTGGCTGCCTCCCTGTTGGGATCACTGGAAGCCAATACATGATAGTCATAAATATGTTCAAAGTTCCCATCCTCAAGAATGGTACCGATCATCAGCCGTGCGGGCAGGTCATCATACATGACCCCGCTCTCCTCCGGGGGTACCACATCAAATACCAGGGTTGCTGCATTGATCACCAGCGGCTTCTGATCCATCCACTCTGCCAGGCTGGCAAAAGAGAACCGGGTGTTGACCCCTCCCATTCCCTGCACGTAGCAGTAAGGTGAAACCGCAGCCTCATCATCAATGATCTCCTCCAGGCTGGTCCCTGTGAAATCGTGTTTAAACAGATTGATTTTTTGAGACGAATACTGGTTAATGGTAAAATGGGCATAGGAAAAATCGAGTTCAGAGGTAGAATCCACATCGGTGGAATCATTGGCATACTTCATGGTAAGCCTGGTAAGAGGATTGGAAAGTTCGATCCTTGCTATGGTTCCATCAGGCGATACAGGCTCGGCTATAATATAAAATCCGTTGAAATAGTCTTTGAAAATGGAGTCGTTCACGAAATAGTTCGTATCGGTCTGAACAGCCAGGAACTTATCAATGAACTCCTGGTCCTCGATCAGCAGCTCCACTGTGGAACCCTCTTCAGGCACAAAACTCTGTTGTACCAGCGGAACCGGATTGTACTTTCCTTCCGGATCGTAATCTGAATAGTATATCGAATCCATGTAGAGACGTTCGGTAAACTCATGGACACTCAGGTTGATCTCCTGATCAGTATCCCCCACATAATCAGACATATAAATGGCCAGAAAGAGGGAATCAATTACAGTATTGGGAGCCGCAATAAAACCTATGGTGGTATTAAACTGAGTCACCACTGAAGCTTCTGATCTTCCCACAATGGTGTCCTCCATGGCACCAAGAAGCATCAGCCTGGTAGCCGAAAAAGAGACCTCCGAAGTCACCAACGGTTTTGCGGTCACAGGATAGGCATCGATCTCAAATATAGTGTCGTATTTTACAAGTACATTGTCACCCGGTGGCAGGATGTCCGCACCAAGTTCCCTGTCATTGAGCTGGCATGACGAGACCAAACCCACCATTACAACAATGGCTGCTATAAGCCACCTTTCCTTCTTCTTCATCTTGAAAGTACTGTTAATCGTTGATGATACTGTCGTAGAAAACGGAAAACTCCTCCACATATTTTTCATCACTCACATAATTTAGGTAGGGTTTCCCGGATTTTTTCAGTACCTGTTCAACTTCATCAGGCAGGCTTTCACTTCCCTGGATCAATCCATCTGAATAGGTGGCAGCCAGACTGACCAGATTTTCGTACCCCGGATCTTTGACTATCGAAACCTGATCGGACGATACACCATCCACAATCATTTTCTCTGCAAAGGAAGCATCCAGAGGAGTATTGAAACCGTTGTTATAAAATGAGAAGACCACTTTTGAATCTGCAAAAAGAGGATCTTCACGATAAGCTTTCTTTAGATAGAGAGGCACCAGAGATGTGAACCAACCGTGACAATGCACCAGGTCTGGCGACCAGCGCAGTTTGCGCACTGTCTCCAGTACTCCTCGCGCAAAAAAGATCATGCGCTCATCATTGTCCCCGAAATGCTTCTCCTCTGAATCAACAACCGTATGTTTGCGTTGAAAATACTCCTCATTATCAATGAAATATACCT
>JAGLPR010000429.1 GCA_023137255.1 Bacteroidales bacterium
GCAGCACTGATTATCAGCGGCCTGAGCTGGGCTCTGGGTTACATGGGTCAGCCTCATTTACTGACCAGGTTCATGGCCATCAAAAGGGCTGATCAGATTAAAATTTCAAGGCGCATCGCCATTGCCTGGGTCATTCCGGCATTTACCGGGGCAGTGGTAATCGGATTGGTGGGAGCCGGACTCTATGAACAGGGAATGTTCGACGATATCGAAAAAGTGATGCCGCACCTGGCCAATGAACTATTGCCGGCCTGGCTGGCCGGAATCTTTGTGAGCGGGGCCATTGCAGCCATGATGTCCACAGCCGACAGTCAGCTGCTGGTGATCAGCTCCTCCATCATTGAGGATCTTTTCCACCAGACCCTGGGTTGGAATGTGAGCGATGCATCGTTGCTGAAAGGCAGCCGCATCATTACCATTGTGGTGGGACTGATCGGTTTTCTGATTGCGCTAACTTCGGATAAGCTTATTTTTTCTATGGTATCCTATGCCTGGGCAGGACTGGGTTCTTCATTCGGGCCCCTGATCCTGTTGATGCTCATCTGGAAAAAGGTAAGCTGGCAGGGCACCATTGCCGGACTGGTTACCGGGTTTGTTTCGACCGTTGTGTGGTCCGAGATCACAATGCTCGATTCGGTCATCAGCGTCCGGTTTGTCTCCTGGGTGCTGGCATTCCTGGCAGTGTGGCTGGTGAGCAGATATACCCGCAATAAATCCTAATGTAAAGGGAACCATGAGGCTGTTGTATGATATAGGAATCCGGATCTACTGGTTGATAGCGAAGGTGATCTCCCTGTGGAACCGGAAAGCAAAGCTATGGGTGGATGGCAGGAAAGGCTGGTATGAGGAACTCTCTTCTGCATTTGAGCAGGGCGATCGTGTGACCTGGTTTCATTGTGCCTCACTGGGCGAGTTTGAGCAGGGAAGGCCGGTAATTGAGGCCAGCCGCGACCGTTTCCCTGGGAGTAAGATCCTGCTTACCTTCTTTTCACCTTCCGGGTATGAAAAACGAAAGAATTTCGAAGGTGCCGATCATGTGATGTACCTCCCACTGGATACCCGAAAAAATGCCAGGATGATGATTGAATCCATCTCCCTGGAGAGGGCAATCTTCATTAAATATGAGTTCTGGTATCACTTCCTGCAAAAATTGAAGAAACAGAACATTCCCACCTATCTGGCTTCGGGGAATTTCCGTTCAGGCCAGATATTTTTCAAGTGGTACGGAAGCTGGTACAGAAATTTCCTGAAATGCTTTACCCACATTTTTGTGCAGAGCGAGAATTCAAAAGAGCTGCTAAAAGGAATAGCTTACCGGGAGGTGACAGTGGCTGGCGATACCAGGTTCGACCGGGTCTATAAACTCTCCCAATCACCCTACGGCCATGATGCCATGGAGGGCTTCGGCTTGGGATCGGCTGTGGTTGTGGCAGGAAGTACCTGGGAAAAAGATGAGCAGATTCTTGCCCGGGCCTACAGGGAACTGCCTGAGGAGGTATGCTGGATCATCGCTCCACATGAATTGTCGGCGGGCCACCTAAGCAATCTGCAAAAGCGTTTTCCCGGAAGTGTTCTTTTTACCGAATTAAAAAACAAGGTCCCATCCGGAACAAGGGTAATTATTGTAGATACCATCGGGCAGCTCTCCTACCTTTACAGGTTCGGTACCCTGGCCTATATCGGAGGCGGATTCGGCAAAGGGATTCATAATATCCTTGAGGCAGCCACCTATGGTCTGCCCGTAATATTCGGACCGGCCTATCATAAATTTCGGGAAGCGGTTGAATTGACTGAGCTTGGGGGAGCCTTCCCCATTGGTGATGAAGGGGAATTGTTATTCACCATTCGTCAACAGTTGGAGAATTCAAAATTGTTGAAAACCACTTCACAAATAGCAGAAAGCTTTGTTCATGAGCGCATTGGGGCTACCTCAGTCATGCTGGAAAAGTGTGAATAAAAATCAGATTGAATGTGTTGTATAGAATAGCCGTTTGCAGCGATTTCTTCCTATTTTCGGGGTACTAATTCGCCCTATGAAATATCATAACAATTTCTTAATAGTAATTTAATGTTAACGAGGTTAAAATCAAATAATTTCGTAATTAATCAATCATACAACAAATCCTAAAATCATTATGAAAAAACTGAAAAGATTGTTGCTCTCACTGGCCGTGATTACCATGGCCGTGGCCGCCATGGGCCAGGGAGCACTAAGTGGAACTGTACTTGACGAAGAATCGGGCATGGCTCTGCCTGGTGCAAACATCATTGAGGCCGGAACCACCAACGGAACCATCACCGGTGCTGATGGTACGTTTGAGTTGACTACTACCGCGCAAACCGGAAAAGTTGTCATCTCCTTTATCGGGTATACATCACAATCCATCTCTTTCAACCTGGATACTCGCTCCAACATCGGCAGTATCTCACTTGAAACCGACGCAAAATCAATTGATGAGGTTGTAGTCACAGGTTACGGAGTAATTGACGTGGCAAAGGACCGGGAAACTCCCGTGGCTGTTTCCACCATCAAGCTTCCTCAAATCGTAGCCAAAACCGGAAACCAGGAGTTTCCCGATATCATGAAGAACACTCCATCGGTATATGTAGCCAGCCAGGCAGGTGGTTACGGAGATTCCCGCATCAATATCAGGGGTTTTTCTCAGGAGAACCTGGCCCTGCTGTTTAACGGACAGCCGGTCAACGGCATGGAAGACGGTAAGGTATACTGGTCCAACTGGCAGGGACTCTCTGAAATTGCTACCGCTGTTCAGATCCAAAGGGGACTTGGTTCATCAAAACTGGCTATCTCCTCTGTGGGTGCGACAATCAACGTGGTCACCAAAGCCACAGACATGGTTGAAGGTGGACGTGTTAGTGCGATGCTTGGAAATGACAAGTATATGAAGTATGTGGCCTCTTACTCCACAGGTCTGAATGAGAATGGCTGGGGCGCAAGCTTCCTGTTATCTCACTGGCAGGGAGATGGATATAACTACGGAACACAGGGGAAAGGTCAGACCTACTTCTTGTCTATAGGATACAAACCGTCGGAGAAACATCAATTTAATTTTTCTATGACAGGTGCACCACAACAGCACTATCAGAACTACACAAAGAATCTGAGTGCTTATGACAGGGATGGTGACGGTGAGATCACCAACGAAGAGCAACGCTTCAATAACAACTGGGGTTGGTACCAGGGTGAGGTTTATTCCTTGCGTGAGAACTTTTATCACAAGCCTGTAGCCAACCTGAACTGGGACTGGAACATGGGTGAGAAGTCTTCTCTTTCCACAGTTCTTTATGGATCGATCGGACAGGGTGGCGGCACCGGAGGTTACGGTAGAGGATACTATACCTATGACGCTGACGGACAGCTTGATTTTGACCAGATCCGTCAAAACAACGAGTCGATCGTGAATGATGGTTTAGAAGACTGGCACATTCCCGGGAGAACCATTGGTTCCTATGGCGATAATGCTGCGGTTCGTCGCGCTTCCATGAATATGCACAGATGGTTGGGTGCTGTTATAAACTTCAACCATGAGATCAACGAGAACCTTTCATTTAACCTGGGTACCGACTTCAGGACTTACTATGGTGAGCACTTCAGGCTGGTTGACAACCTGTGGGGACTCGACGGATACTGGGACGATAACTATAATGGAGCCGGTTTCCAGGATATGTTCCCGGGAGGCCAGGTGTATACCCAGGCTCATACCGCAAGTCCCTATATGTTCTGGACCCAAAGAAACGGGATGACAGATGACAAGCTGGACTATTACAACACCGAGCGCATCTCTTATGCCGGTGCTTTCGGCCAGGTGGAGTACAAAACTCAACAGCTCTCCACATTTTTCCAGGCTGCTGTCTCAACCCAGGGATACCAGCGTTTCGACTACCACTCCTACTCAGATGCTGATGATCAGATCTCTGAGAAGCTGCGCCATCCGGGGTTCAACCTGAAAACAGGAGCCAACTACAACATCAATGAGCTTCACAATGTATTTTTCAATGCTGGTTACTACTCCCGTCAGCCCTTCTTCGATGATCTGTTTCTGAATTATCTGAACGAGGTCAATCCGGATGTGGGTAATGAAGGCGTTCTTGGTCTGGAAGCAGGGTATGGATACAGAAGTGCTTTCCTTGATGTGGACCTGAATGCTTACTATACCAGCTGGACCGACCGCCAGATTCGTCAGTCAGGAGATTTTGATGGTGATGGAGAGCGGGATGATATAGCACTCTTTGAGAATGTGGCAGAGACCCATAGCGGAGTGGAACTTGAGTTCGAAGTGAGGCCAATACAGAATCTTTCCATCGGTGGTTTTGCTTCCATCGGAAGCTGGATCTATGCAGGCGATGTTGAAGCCCGTATTTGGGACGAAGACCGCAACCCCATCGGTGGCGCATCGAACACCCTTTATCTGGATGGCGTGAAAGTGGGCGATGCGGCCCAGACCAGCTTTGGTTTACTGGCAGATTATAAGATCATGAAGGGTCTCTCCGTGGATGTCGACTGGAGGTTTTACGACAGGCTCTTTGCACGCATAGATCCCTCATCATTTGATACAGCAGATCACGATGGTTCCCTGGAACTGCCTTCATTCGGCCTGGTGGATGCTGGTATCTCTTATAAATTATACCTGAAAGAGAGCAGAAGACTGGTGTTCAGGTTTAATGCCAACAACCTTCTGAACAAGCAGTTTATTTCACAATCTGATACCAACATTCATCCGGCTTCAGGGGATGCAGAGTGGGAAGGTGTGAATATGGATAACAGGGTCTATTTCGGAAACGGATTTACCTGGAATTTAAGTATTGCTTACAGATTTTAGTAGCGAATCTGACTGATTTTTTCAAGGGGCGCTCCCAATTCGGGGCGCTCCTTTTTTTTTTCAAAAAAAGTTGTCTATCAGCAAGCCCGCATGAACAGTGGGATCGAGGATTTGCCCAAAAATTTAAATACGTCCTAATAATCAGTAAATCAACGCAATACAGATGATTTCTTTATCGATTTGTTGTTTTTTTTCTCATGTGTCTGCCATTCACTGAGTTAGCACAGGGGTTAATTTCTTGTTAATAAAAT
>JAGLPR010000043.1 GCA_023137255.1 Bacteroidales bacterium
GCCGTGGTCATCTCGCGTGCATTTTCCTGCAGCTGCTCCTCGTTTTTCTGCAGCTCTTCGGTCATGCTCCTCGACTCCTCCAGCCACTTCTGGGTGCGCAGGTTCATCTTCAGGTTCAGGAGGGTCCGTGCAATGATCTCGCCCAGCTCCAGCAAGAACTGGATGGTCAGTTTGGGGATGCGCTCCTTCAGGAATGCAAATTCAATAACCGCCTGCAAAGAGTCGTTAGAGATCAATGGAACCAGAATAATGCTTTCAGGCTTCTGATCGCCCAGGATTCCCGAGGTGATGGTCACATACTCTTCCGGAATCTCGGTGCGGTAGATGTAGTCCATCTCATAGGCGCACTGTCCCACCAGTCCCTCCCCGATCCTGAACTGCTGGTCCAGGTATTTCCTGCGGTTGTAGGCGTAGGTGGAGATATTGGTCAGGATCTGCGACTCTTCATCGTAGAGGTAGAATGCGGCCTGGACCGACTGGATGTAGCTGTCCAGGATCTTTAGTATATGGTAGGAGAGCTCTTCCAGATCCTGGTGTTCCCTCAGGATCATTGAAACCATATCTTTTCCTTCGGCAATCCAGCTCTGTTCGCGCTCTTTCCGGCGGTTTGCCTTGATGTTCAGATGGATCATCCGCAGCGCCTTCCCAATGTCGGTCTCTATCATCTCGTCGTAGGGCTCGGGGTTATCTCCTTCGGATAGGAGACGGGCAAATTCTGTATTGCGCTTCCTCAATTCCTGGGAGGCCAGCACCCGCTTCTCGTAATTCTGGATAGCCCTGTTCATGATGTGGTGCATGGGATGGAGCAGTGCAGAGAGAAATATGGGGAGCAGGTCCACCAGGAAAAGGGAGGGGTGTTCTTTATGAAGAGCGGCCAGATTGCTGAAGGAGACGGGCAATCCACTCTCCATCAGGAAGGCAAACAGGATCAGGAGTACCACCAGGATGCTGATCAGGGTGACCACAATGATCCTTCTGAAATTGATGCGTCTGATGATATATGGATCCCTTTTTGACATAAGTTCAGGAGAGATGGGGTGAAAGTTTATTCATCAGGTCCCTGGAGAAGATCCTGAACATGGTTTCAATCTCATGGGAACTGTACCTGTAACCCGAGCACTCAATGACTGCTACAGTACGTCCCTTATGGACCAGCGGGACGATGGCCAGGTAGGAGGGAAGGGCCTTTCCCAGTCCCGAGTAGACCTTCAGGTGTCCTTCGGGGAGACGGCTTAGTACCATCAGCTGCTGGTTCCGGGCCACCTGTCCGGTGAGCCCCTCTCCGGACTTAAATTCATAGGGCTGTGTGGAAGCCACCAGGGCATAGGTGGAAACAGCCTCGAAGGTGCCCTCTTTTTCCATGTAGAAGATTCCCGACATGATCTCCAGCTCACGCGCCAGGTTTTTCAGCAGTCCTTTTCCCAGCTCCTCCAGGGCAGCTTTTTCGGGGGTGCGCCTCACCAGTTTGCGGGCGGTGGCTGTAAAATCCAGGGTGTGACGGGAGGGATCGCTGGTTGTGGCCGGTTTCCCGGCAGGTGCCTTCTCCTCTTTTTCCAGGCTGCGCTTCTCGTTGATCCATTGCCGGTGTGCCTTTTTCACGGCCAGCATGAAAAGATAGATCCCCGAGGCGGATATGACGAACCAGAGCAGCACCACCAGCTTGGGTGAAAAGGTACCTGCGATGCGACTGTTCCACGAGATGGCCACCAGAAAGACAGTCCCCGTCAGCAGCAGGAGAAATGATATCCAGGTAAATATATATCGCAGTGTGCTTTTACGCATATCTTTTTTGCTATGCCTCGTAATCCTTCAGCCGGCCCTTCAGCCTTTCAATTTCCTGATTGGCATCTTCCAGCAATTGATATTTGAGTTTCTTTTCTGTGATATCGAGGCCCATGAAATAGATTTTATAGATGGTCCCGGCTTCATCTTTCACCGGCGAGAACGTGGAGACCAGCCACACCTCTTCACCGGTGGGTAAGGAACGACGGATCACCCCTTCGTACACCTTCTCCTTGACCACCTCTTTCCAGATCTTGTCGAACTGCTCCTTTTCGGTGTCCTTGAGGAACAGTCGGTAGTTTCTTCCCAGTAGCTCCTTTCTTCCGTACCCTGTCACCTCACTGTATTTCTCATTTACATCCATGATGATCCCCTCTGCATCGAGCTCACATTTAATGAGCGAGGCGTTGACCGCCTGGTTCAGGGTTTGCATATCGAGCCCTTTCCTGGCAATCTCCATTTCGCGGGTGCCGAGACTCTCCTGCAGGGAGCGTTTGTCGGTGATATCTACTGCAATGTTCAGGATCTTATAGACCTTCCCTTCGTTGTTTATGATGGGGGTGAAGGTTTGCTGCAGCCAGATCTCTTCGCCCGAAAAGAGTTTATACATCTCTGTATTAGAGATGCTTTTTCCCTCCTTTAGTGTGGACCAGAATTGTTTGTACTCCTCCGAGGTGCGGTCCACCTGTGCAAAATCGCTGTGCTGTTTGCCCAGCACCTGGTCGTTTTGCGATTCCAGTACCATCAGGAACTGGTCATTGATGCTGGTGAACCGGCCGTTGAGCCCCAGTTCGGCCACCAGGGTCGACTGGTTGATGGCATTCAGGATCCCCGTGATTTCTGACTCCTTCTTGCTTGAGTCCTCCTGTGCCTGTTCCAGTTTCTGCATGTTCTCACGCATGGTGGTATCCTGTTCTTTCAGGGTCTCGGCCTGAGCCTGCGACTGCTTCAGTAGTTCGGCGGTGCGTTCGCTGCTACGAACAGCCATCAACGAGGAGGCTATGCTTTCCGAAAGCGATTCCACAAATTCAGTTTCAAAAGGCCGGAGCAGCCTCACAGTGGCCAGTTCGATTACACCCAGTACCCGGTCGGCCATTTTTAGCGGAACCAGCAGGATGCAGTTGGGTCTTGAGCTCCCTACTCCCGAAGAGACTTCAAAATAACCGGCTGGCACATCGGTGACAAAGATGGTCTCCTTCTCCTGGGCGCAGGTACCGGGAAGTCCCACTCCCCACTCCAGGGTCATGGTCGAAAACTTACGGCGGTCGAAGGCATAGGAGGCCACCATATGGAGCACAGGATGTTCGGGGTCCGAATCGTTGGTCACAAACAGCGATCCCATCTCCAGGTTCATGTAGGTGACCAGCTTTTGAACGATCAAAAATGAGAGTTCCGTTACATCGTCACGTTCCGACCGGAGCACCTCGCCCAGTTGTGCCACCCCTTCGGAGATCCAGTTTCGCTTTTTGTCCTCGCGGTTCCGGGTGACCTCATCCAGTTCCTTGCGGGTGAGGTAATCGGAGAGGACCAGCAGGGCATTCCCCAGCTCATCTTCCACTTCGGGAGTAAAGATCTTGCCCGGACCCTCCTCTGACATGGTGGTGATCAGACCCACCTTTTTTTGTAAATCGCCAGCGTGCCTGTTCAGGTTCGAAGAAATTTCTCCAAACTCATCCCCGGTGGTGGTATCCAGTGGAGTAGGAATAATTCCCCGGCTCATGTCGCGGGTGTATTGGGATAACTTCCGGAAAGATCCGCCTATACTCATGGTTAAGAGAATCAGGTAGTTGGCCAGTATAAAGATGCCCAGGGCCATGGTGATTCCCAGCTGCCTGTTCCTGGTTCTGTGTGCCTGTTCCTGGATCTCCGACAGGGCGAGGTCCCACTCTTCCAGCAATCCGCCCAGCACCTCCATGTCGTTGCGGGCCTGGATCCACCGGATAGAATCGTCCCGGCCCGTGAAACGAAGTGTCACCCCAAACCTCTCCAGATGCGACCAGACCTGCTCCGATTGGCGGACCAGTTCACCATTACGGGAGGCGGTTTCCCGACTCATTACCCTTCTGAGCTGTTCAGCCACCACGTGTACCTGGCGTTGAAAACCGGCCAGCTGTCCCGTACTGCCTTCCAGCAGAAGGGTGTGAAAACTGTTCTGAAGTGCAAATACCTCACTGGTTAGTTCCGAACGCGCACCGATCAGCTCCGCCTGTTCCGCTGTTCGCCGCGCAGCATCGAGGTAAAGAAGGGCCATGAAAGTCAACAGGAGTACAATGACCAGGGTGGTCAGAATCAGCTTGGCCCGTACGGATATATTTCTGATGATCATTCCTGCGCCTTAAAATAGAAGGGGTCCTTCCTGATAAACCGTTTGGAGCAGACCCCAAGGATCGATTCATGGACACCCAGCAACAGTGCCCCATGTTGCTTCAAACTTTGATGGAACAGTTCAAACACCTTGTTTTGCAGATCGGTATTAAAATAGATAATTACGTTCCTGCAAACGATCAGATCGAAATTAACCAAAAAGAGATTAGGATCTCTCACCAGGTCCTGTTTCTTATACACCGGTTTCTGACGCAGGAACTCCTTCATCTGAATGGTGTCGCGGGTCTCATCGATGTGGAAATATTTTTTCCAGTGTTTTCTCTGGTTCATTGAAAAGGTCCCTTCCCCATTTAATATGACGCGATCAAAGTTCTCCAGGTAGCTCTGGTTAAAGCGGTACTTGTAGACTCCCTGCCTGGCAGTTTCAAGTATTTCGTTGTGCAGATCGCTGCCGTATATCTCAGATTTTTCCAGCAGTCCCAGCTCGTCCAGCACCATCATCATGGAGTAGACCTCCTGTCCCGTGGAACACCCGGGGTGCCATATGCGGATGGTCGATTGGGAACTGAACCGGGGAAGCAGGTCGTTTTTAATCTGCTTCCACACATCGGGGTCCCTGAACATCTCAGTGGTGTGCACTGTGATTTTCCGCATGATCTTCTTCAGGAACTCCCCGTCATTTTTCATCCGCGAGTTTAACTGGTCCATGTCCATTTCAAGTTCCAGCAGGATCCGGGTAAGGCGACGGCGGAGTGAGGTGTGTGAATATTCTGTGAAGTCGTAGTCAGAATGGTCCCGCACGGTAAGCTGAAAATTCTGTATATCCTTGCCAACGACCTCCATTGGGTAAATCTAACGATTTAATAATTACCTTCAAATTTGGATAAAATCCTTTTGTGGTTAACTTTGAAATACTCAAGCACAGCAATGATCTTCGGCATACTCATATTTCCCGGGGCCCATGGCGATAAGGAACTAAAAAGAGTTCTTCAGGATCTCTATGGCAAAAGCGTAAAAACCATCTGGAACAGGGAAACCGACCTCAGCGGGATCGATGTGCTCTTTATCCCTGGCGGATTTCCGTGCAAGGGTTCCTCCAACTCCTCAAAATGCATTGAAAACTCCCCGGTGATCGAATCGATGATCGATTTTGCCGAGCGGGGCAAGATCCTGGTTGGGATTGGAAACGGATTCAGGGTTCTCTGCGAAACCAACCTGGTACCTGGTTCGCTCAGGATGAACAAGACCCAGCACTACATATGTCGCAATACCTATATCAAGCCCGATAACGAATACTCGGCGCTTACCCATAAGCTCTCCAACGACAGAGCCTACCGCATTCCCATCGCCACAGGCTACGGAAGGTATACCGCAAAGGATGATACACTGGTACAGATGAGGCACCACGAGCAGATTCTTTTTCGGTATTGTGATGATACTGCCCGCATCTCCGAGGAAATTAATGTGACCGGGGCCGTGGATAATATTGCAGGGGTGTGCAATCATAAGAAAAATGTATTTGGGATGATCCCCCAGCCCGAACGGGCAGTCTCCCCCTTTGGCCGGAATACGGACGGGAAGGCCATTTTTGA
>JAGLPR010000430.1 GCA_023137255.1 Bacteroidales bacterium
ATCCCTAACACATCTAACAGAATACTCATTTTCATTATCTGAACAGCATTCACCAAATGCGGAGGTGCGGAAACCACAGTTTGGGGTGTGAAACCGTAAGTTAAACTTTGATCAGAAGAAGATCAAGAAAATCGTATCTTGCAGGCTTACACTTACTTAAAATCACATCCGAATGAAAAAAATCAGCATACTCACGATCGCTCTTCTGCTTAGCTGCCAGGGCTTAATCTTTGCACAATCGGAATCCATTTTCAACGGAAAGGACCTGTCGGGCTGGACCATCTACGGAACTGAACTTTGGTATGTGGAAGACGGACTGCTGGTGTGTGAAAGTGGTCCTGATAAAGAATACGGATACCTGGGGACCGATAAGGAGTATAAGGATTTTGAACTGACCGTCGAATTCAAGCAGGGTGCAGACGGCAACAGCGGGGTATTCTTCCGCTCTTCCATTGAAGGAACCAAAATAGCCGGCTGGCAGGCCGAAGTGGCTCCTCCTGGAAGCAATACCGGGGGCATCTATGAGTCCTACGGAAGAGGATGGCTGATCAAACCCGACCCGGAGCTGGATAAGCATCTGAAATTCGGGGATTGGAACGAGATGAAGGTAGTTGTTGTGGGTGGAAAGGTTGAGACCTTCTTAAACGGTCAGCTTATGATCACCTTTGAGGATGAAAAGATCGATAAGGCCACAGGAAAAATCGCACTCCAGATCCACTCCGGCGGCGGAATCAAAGTTCAGTGGAGAAACCTGAACATCAGGGTGATTGAGTAAAATCGCACCGCATCCTGTGCAGAATTATTCTTCTGAAACACAATAAAGCGACTTCACCCCTCTCAGGTACAGATTGTTTCCTAAAACAACTGGAGATGCAAAGAAGTTGTCATCCAATGTATTTTGAGATAACAATTCAAACTCCTCTCCATGTTTAACCACACAGGAGACACCATTGGTGCCCACTATATATATGCGGTCCTGTACTCCAACCGGGGAGGTAAAGATATTTTTAATACCATCAAGCTTCTGACTGCTAAAGTATTCTGTCCCGTCTTTAGCATCTAAACAGCTTAAATAACCATTATTAGTTTTGAGAAAATAGATCTTACCATCCATAAGAACCGGGTTAGGGGTATAAGGGGTATTCTTATCATAACTCCATGCAATTGCATCGCTACCTGAAATATCTCCCGAAGCTTTAGAAAGATCAATAGCCAGAAGAGCGTTTCCCCTGAAGCCGCTCATTAGATATACCATTCCATCCGCATAGATGGGTGTAGGGATTACATTGCGGGTCAGACCACTGCATTCCCAGAGTACTTTCCCTGTAGCAATATCATAACTTCGTATTTTATTGGTGGCACTTGTAATTAACTGAAGGGAGCCTTCAAATTCAATCAGAGAAGGTGTTGACCATGAACTTACCTCATCCCTCTCTGCTTCCCAGATGATATCCCCTGTCTTCTTATCAAGTACATGAAGCGCTGACTGGCCCTGGTGATCCCGAAGTACTATTAATTTATCCTTGTACAAATAGGGGGAACTGCCTTCCCCAAAGCTCATTACTTTTTCCATTCTGCCAAAGTCACGTTCCCACAGAATTTTGCCCTCCATATTCAGACAGTATAGTCCGTGAGAACCGAAATATGCATATATATTTTTTCCATCGGTAACCGGGGAGTGTGAAGCCCAGCTGCCAAATTCATGTGTATGGCTGTAAGGCAATTCCTCACGCACAGTGGTTTGCCATTGTATCTTGCCACTGGCCCTGTCGACCGAAATCACAGCAAACTTGTGGATAAAGTCAGTATTGGTCGGATTCATCCAATCGTGCTGATTCTGACCCTCCTCAGATTCCTTTTGTTCAACCCGCTTGTCGGTCTGAATAGCTGATAACAATATCATCTGATCTTTCCATATGATGGGAGTAGCATGTCCAACTCCAGGAATCTCTGATTTCCATTTAATATTCAGTGTTTCGCTCCATTCAATGGGTG
>JAGLPR010000431.1 GCA_023137255.1 Bacteroidales bacterium
AGTGCTTCCTCATAATCTTCCTCGGCAAGGAAGAACTCACCATCGTTGAAGTCAACCTTAACGTTTTGTGCAACCATCAGGGAGGATAGGAGGCACATGGAAATGAACATGACAAGCCTTCTCATGTCGGGTGGATTTAGCGTGAATACTACAAATTTAAAAATTTAATCGACAGTACAATAAAAAATAGGGTGATAGACAACCATTGTAGCTGTGATTAATTGGCCTGATCTTTTCGCTGGTTGCGGCGCCTCCACCAGGCGATAATGAACCAGATCAGTCCGGCTCCAAGGGCTGCAAACAGCAACACAAGCGGCCACCCTATTTTCCTGTCACCAGTTGTATCCTGTCCGTACTTTTCTCCCAGCTCCTTGATCAGGGCCCCATGTCCCGGTAAGAGACCCGATAACATCTGTTCGATTTCCAGACTGCTGTATCCTTTCCCTGCCAGCTCGTGGAAGAGGGTTTCAATCAGCTCTTCGACCGTGTAGATTGCCTCCTTACGCAGATCCAGCTGTTCAAGGATCTCATTCAAAGAGCCGTCGGTGGTTCTGAGCAGCTCGTTGTATATGCGGTCCACTTTCAGCGGATGTTCAAGGCTCTTCAGCGTGGCACCTCGAACATCTTCCATGCCAAAGTCCTCTGTTTCTGCTACCTCGTCAAGGTGCCTGAGCAGTTCCCCGGCATTGGTAATTCCTTCAGCTTCCAGGTCGAGCTGCTGCAGATACTCCTTCAGCGCTCCGTCGCTGTTTTCGATCAGGTGCTGTCTCAGGAGTTCAGCATCTCCATGGGCAAGAACATCCGAAAGCATGGCATCCACCTCGTTTTTGCTGTATCCTAAGGGATCGGCCTGCTCATAAAGATGTTCAAACATCTCTTTATTGCTTGTGATCCCTGCTTTTTCTGGATCAAGGCTGTCCAGTTCACCTTTCATCGGGCCCTCTGCTTCGAGACGGAGCTGTGAAACAAGCGCCTCCACATCACCTCTCTGGTCATCGTGGTTGAGGCTGTCAAGCAAAGCTAAGCTCACTTCATCCATGGTGAATCCCTCCAGTTCAGCCACCTCTTCCAGGTGCTTCATCAGCTCTTCTGCAGAAGTGATCCCTTCGGCCTCCAGGTCAAGCTGCTGCAGGTACTCCTTCATTGCTTCGTCGGAGTGTTCAATCAGCTTTTGTTTCAGCATGTTTGCATCACCCTCTGAAACTGTGCCCGCCAGCAGTAGATCCACATCTTCATGG
The DNA here is from genome assembly GCA_023137255.1 of Bacteroidales bacterium. Classification (GTDB taxonomy): domain Bacteria; phylum Bacteroidota; class Bacteroidia; order Bacteroidales. The sequence continues at coordinate 1,239 of JAGLPR010000431.1, forward strand.
CGATAGTCCCGGGTGTCGCTCTGGTCATAGAGGTACTCCATCAGTTCCCTCTGGTTTTTGATTCCCTCTTTTTCCGGATCCAGACCTGCCATCAGATCGTGAAGGGGCCCATCAGATTTGTGCTGCAGCTGCAACAACAGGATACCCACCGGATCTTCATACACGGGATGAACAGGAGTCATAAACTGGCCATCATCACCAATCCTCTCTGCTGCACCCTTCATTTCCGGTTCGGTGCCTACCACTGTGAACCTGTTCCTGTGGATGCTCCCCTTTGAATCGATCATTTCAATTTCCACCACACTGGTATCTGGCAGCGGAATAATATCCAGGTCGGTCCTGCGCCTTTCAATCTCAATGGTGTCGCTCCCCACCAGCATCGAATCCTGGTAGGTCCTGACCACCAGGGTGCTTCCTTTTGGTGCCCTTACAAGTATTGTGATCGTTTCACCTGCAACATCTTCATACAGCTTGTCTTTCAACTGAATCAGGCTCTCCTCTCCTTCAAAAATCACCAGTTCTTTTTCCTCCAGTTCCAGTTCAATGTCATCGGCCAGCCGGATTCCTTCTTTGTCAGAACCGGTTGTAATATGTAGTGGTTTGATCAGTTCCTCATACCCCTCGCCCCTGAAATGGAGCTCATAGATTCCCTGTTTCAGTTCAAAGCCGAAGCTGCCATCCTGCCCGGGTGTGGTATAGATAAGCGTGTCGCCGGTATCGGTATCGATCAAATAGATGGCCATCTGTGTGGAGTCGATGGAGCCATCTTCGGTGCGAAGGTTCCCGGTGATGGAATAGAGACGCGGATTGTTGACCGAATAGATGTTTATGTAGTAGATATCGTGCCGGCCAAGTCCCCGGGGACTGTAAATGGAGTAATAGGCTCCATCGCCATGGTTGATGGGCTGGAAATAGAGGTCGTTATCGGTTGTGTTGATGGGGTAACCAATGTTTACAGGTTCTTCCCAGGTACCATCTTTCCTCTTTTTAGAATAGAAAACGTCATATCCACCCATGTTGTAGTGACCGTATGAGCTGAAATAGAGGGTCTGTCCATCTTCACTGATATACGGACTCTCCTCATTGTATGGACTGTTGACCGTTGTCCCCAGGTTTACAGGAATGCCCCAGGATCCGTTGGGCTGCTTCTCCGACAGGTAGATATCAAGCCCCCCGGTGGTCCCCTTTCTGTTGCTGGTAAAATAGAGGGTCTGTCCATCCTTGCTGAACGAAGCATGCGACTCCCAGTATTTGGTGGAGATGTTCTCACCCATTTTTACAGCCGGAAGCCACAGACCATCTTCATACCGGCTGTAATAGAGGTTCCCGATGTAATCATCATCATAGTAGAGGATCATTTCGGTACCATCGAATGAGAGGCATACGGGATATATATCGGCATCAAAACCCATGTTCTGGGTGATGATCTGGGGGTAGGACCAGCCCTCTTCGGTCTTCTCTGTATAGAATGCTCCGTCGTAGAACGGAAGTTCGGTAACAAAGGCCATCTTTGTTCCATCACCGGAGATCACCGGGCGAATATCAGAATAGCGGGTGTTGATGATTTCATCGATGAGGCTCAGGTCAATATCCACAGGCATGGTTTTCAGGCGCTGTGCATTTCTGCAGGAGCGAATCTGTGCCTGTACCAGCTCTTCATCGTATACATCGTGGTCCATGACCTGGAGGAACTCTTCATATGATTCAATGGCGTGGTTTAGCAGTTCGTTCACCAGGTAGGCATTACCCAGGTAGTAAAGTGCATCCGGCGGGGCCGTTGTCTCTTTAATGCTGTTCTCTTTGTATGAGGGGTTGATGTTATCGCTCGCATCGAGCAGGTACTGGATCGCCTTGTCTTTCTGATAGGGATCGTGCAGCAGACAGATCCCGATCTTGTAGTTGAGCTTGTCGTTCCCCGGATCCGATTCATGAAGCTCCTGATAGAGAGGAAGTGCTTCAGCATACTCTTCAAAAAGGAACCATGATTCTGCACTCAGGAACAGGGCGCGTAAAGAGTCTCTTTGTGCAAAAATGAGGGTTTGGAACGAGAGAAATATCAGAATGGACGATAACAGGACTCTTCTCATATCACAAAGCAATTTTGCTAAATTTAGTCAAAAATTCCTTTTATATCTTCCTGAAATTCCGTGTGATTATTAACAGATCATTGAATACGCGGTAGTCTTTGGAGTAGACCAAATTGATCTCATTTATTCTCTCCGGATTCAGTTTCCCGGCCGGAAGATGAATCCCCGGATTCAGGATGCCCTTTTTCAGGTGTGGCAGGTCGGGCTGCTCCGGGTGCTCAGCCTGGAGGTATCCCACCCAGGTACAGTTCCCGAATAGTACCCTGATGGTATTTCCCACGCTTCGGAAGTGCCCTTTAACAAAGAGAAACCAGAGAGGGAAGGTGATGAGAAGTAGAAGGGCAGTGGTGGTATCAAAGAGCCTCTTGTTTCGGCGATTCGCCCCCTTACCGATGGAGTTGAAGTGGATGGTATAGAGGTCACCTGCTGTATTGATGGAGTTGCTGCCTATGACCGACATACTCTCCGGCGGGGCAATCTTGAAATCCACCGAAGTGCCGATCAGCCGCGACATGATCCTGATGATCCTCCTGGATGGCAGGTCCTTGAAGCAGAACACAATTTCATCCACCCGGTTGATTGAGACTATCTCATCAATCTGTTCAATATGTCCTATGTAGAGTGCAGTGGCATCCTTCCCGGTCTCCGGGGCATCGTCAGAGGGGTGGACAAACCCGATAATGTCGGGCCTGGCCTGGGTATCACCTAACAGGGCACTAACCCTTCGGGCTTCATCCTCCCTGCCCACGATGACCATCTTTTTTTGCCTGTTCAGGTCAATTTCATAATCCCTGACCCCGGCCAGGTGCAGAATAACCCTGATGCTCAGGGTACCAATAACGGCCCATAGCGAGCCCAGGAAGATCAGCGCCCTGGAGTACCTCCACTCAAGAGGAAGCAGGGCATAGACCACCAGGATGGTCACCAGGCCAAACAGGTGCCCTTTCAGGAAAGAAAGGAGCTTCATGGGACGGTCATATCCCCCGGAATAGTAGAGTGAGATCAACCATATCACGATGTATGCTGGTACCACCACATGCAGGAACCTGGGCGGGTAGTAGTCTTCCCGATCGAACCTTACCTGCTCCCAGAACGGAAGCACAAACAGGTAGCCCAGGTAGATAATCATTCCGTCCATTACCGGCCTGTAGATGCTCTTTAAGGAGCGTCTGGCCAGGGAGAGTGCCGCCCTGAAATAGATCGCCATGTTGATAAGGAGGCGGAATGTGCGCGCTTTCCTGGAGGAAAAGTGTTTTCCAGCAAAGATGATCATCGCCTGGTAGAACATCTTCACATAGTTGAGGCTCCCTTTTTTCGTGCTTTCCCCCTTATAGTGAATAATGGTGGTTCCCGGGTAGTAGTAGTTGAGGTAACCGGCCCGGGTAATTCGGTAGGAGAGGTCGATGTCCTCTCCGTACATAAAGAAAGTCTCATCGAGGTAGCCCGTCTTATCCAGGGTCTCCCTGCGCAGGAACATAAATGCACCGGCCAGCACCTCCACACTGTGGGTTTCGTTCTTATTCAGGTGTCCCAGGTGATATTTGCCAAACCGCTTTGATCCGGGAAAGAGCGAAGCAAGTCCGAACATCTTGTAAAATGAGACGGTCGGGGTGGGAAGGGCCCGTTTGGATTCGGGAAGAAACTCTCCCTTACCATCGATCATTTTCACTCCCAGTGCCCCGGCATAGGGATGTGAGTCCATGAATTCAATGCATTTGCTGAAAGTATCCTCTTCCACCACTGTATCAGGATTCAGCAGCAGCACATAACGCCCCGAAGATTCCCTGATGGCCTGGTTGTTGGCCCTGGAAAAACCGATATTTTCATCATTGGCGATGATTTTGACCCATGGAAACTTTTGCCGGACCTCGCCCACCGATCCGTCCACCGAATTGTTGTCCACCACAAATACCTCCGCCCGGAAGCTTTCCCCCCCCGGCTGAGACTCCTTCAACCTGTCCACAGCCTGCTTCACCGAGTGCAGACACTGCTCCAGGAAGTGCCTTACATTGTAGTTGACTATAATTATGGATAGATCCATGTTA
>JAGLPR010000432.1 GCA_023137255.1 Bacteroidales bacterium
TTAAACTCTGTAACCTGGAGGAGGGCGAATTCATCACCGATCTTGTGGGCCCGCTGGGAGAGCCAACCCATATTGAGAAGGTAGGTACAGTGCTGGCTTGCGGGGGTGGCGTGGGTGTTGCCCCGCTGTTACCCATTGTTGAAGCCTATAAGAAAGCCGGTAACAAAATAATTACGGTGCTGGCTGCAAGATCAAAGGAGCTTATTATCCTGGAAGAGCAGATGCGAATGCATTCCGACGAGGTGGTGATCATGACCGATGATGGATCCTATGGAAAAAAAGGACTGGTTACCCATGGCATGGAGGAGGTGATCAAACGGGAAAAAGTTGATCTATCGGTGACTGTTGGACCGGCTGTTATGATGAAGTACTGCACGCTTCTGACCAAAAAATACGAGATCCCCACAGTGGCCAGTCTGAACACCCTGATGGTGGATGGTACCGGGATGTGCGGGGCCTGCAGGGTGACCGTTGGCGGCAAGACAAAATTTGTTTGCGTGGACGGACCCGAATTTGATGCCTTTGAGGTTGATTTCGATGAGATGCTTTTGAGACTGAATTCATACAAACCGTCCGAAACTGAAGCCTATGAAAGTTTTCAAAAAAAATACCGGAAAGCATGAATGAAGGTTTACTTGAATTCCTGAAGAAGGAGAGAGAACAGGATTGGCGGCTTGAACTCCGGTCTAAAATGAAGAATAAGGAGCGAACCGAGCTGGAGCGGAACCACATGCCCGAGCAGGCTCCGGACCAAAGAAATAAGAACTTCACCGAGGTGAATGAGGGATTGTCGGAGGAGAATGCCGTGCTCGAAGCAAGCCGTTGTCTTGATTGTCCCAAACCCACCTGTATCACCGGATGTCCCGTAGGGATAAACATCCCCAAGTTCATCAAGAAGATCGAATCAGGCGAATTTCTGGATGCAGCAAGTGTTCTGAAGGAGACAAATGCCCTGCCTGCTGTTTGCGGACGGGTTTGCCCTCAGGAGGTACAGTGCGAACAGGTTTGTTTCTATACACAGAAACTGAACAAGCCCCCGGTGGCAATTGGTAACCTGGAGCGATTCGCAGCCGATTATGAACGGAACAGCGGAAAGATATCAGTTCCTGAAATTTCCAATAAAAACGGGATCAAGGTCGCCTCCATTGGATCGGGTCCTGCAGGACTTGCCTTTGCCGGTGATATGGCCAAGATGGGTTATGATGTAACTGTTTTTGAAGCCCTCCACGAAATCGGCGGAGTGCTGAAGTACGGGATTCCGGAATTCAGACTACCCAATAACATCGTGGATGTGGAGATTGACAACCTGGAAAAGATGGGGGTGAAATTTGTCAAGAATTTTATTGTGGGAAAAACCGCCTCCATCGAGGACCTTAAAGAAGAGGGATTTACAGCCTTTTTTGTGGGTAGTGGGGCCGGATTGCCTAATTTCATGCACATACCGGGTGAGAACTATATCGGGATCTATTCGTCCAATGAGTACCTTACCAGGATCAATCTCATGAATGCGGCCGATCCTGAATACGATACCCCGGTGCTCAGCGGAAAGAATGTGGCTGTAATTGGGGGTGGAAACACGGCCATGGATTCGGTGAGAACTGCAAAAAGACTGGGTGCTGAAAGGGCTATGATCATCTATCGCCGCTCCATTGAAGAGATGCCGGCCAGGGTGGAGGAGATCAATCATGCCAGGGAGGAGGGCATTGAATTCCTGAAC
>JAGLPR010000433.1 GCA_023137255.1 Bacteroidales bacterium
CAACATGAGTAAAAATACAGAAATTGAAACAGTACTACAGGGGTGAGATGACCCGAAAACCAAGGAAAACAACGGCTGATATGGAACCGGTTGTCTTCAAACGCTGGTCCAATAAGGGGTGGGCCGTGATGGCAAGCCTGCACAAAGTGATCATTATGGGTACGCTCTGCTTCAGCTACCAGATGCTGGCGCAGGATCAGGGCACCCACCCATCCGACAGCAGTCAGCCGGGATTCATGCTGGAACTGGAAGAGGTGGAGGCCACGGAAGCGTTGCCGGCCGACCTGGAGGCAGTCTCCCTGAAGCCAATACTCCTGATCACATCGCAGGATATCAGTGAGGCGTCGGCCACCTCCCATGAGGACCTTCTGGAGTATCTGCCACAAGTAGATATCCGTCAGAGGGGGAGGCATGGAATCCAGGCTGATCTTTCTATACAAGGCGGTTCCTTCGACCAGTCCATGGTGTTGTTGAATGGCATCAACCTGTCGGATCCCCAAACCGGTCATTTCCAGCTGAACCTTCCCGTTGACCTTCAATCGATATCCCGGATCGAGGTGGTCACAGGGTCCGCTGCACGCAGGTTTGGCACCAATGCATTCGCCGGGGTGGTTAATTTGGTGACCCGGCCCGCCGATTCAACCTTTTTTAACGCCATGCTGAGGTACGGGCAACACGGGCTCTACAGTGCGAATCTGAAGAGCAACCTGGGCGGAAAACAGGTCAACACGCTGATCAGCCTAAACACAGCTGGAAGCAAAGGGTACAGGGAGAACACCGATTTCAGGACCACCCATCTGTTTATACATACCACTGCCGGAAAGGGCAAGCTGAAAACGCATGTGATGGCCGGACTGAACACCAGGGCCTTCGGCGCCAATGCCTTCTATACGCCCTGTTTTATACACCAGTATGAAGAGACCACCACCGGTCTGGCAGCGCTGAAAATGGAATTGAATAGGTCTCGTTCCTACTGGATCCTTAACGCCTACTATAAACTGAACCGGGACCACTTTCTGCTGGACCGCCACAACCCCGCTTTCTACAGCAATGACCACCTCACCAGGGTGACAGGAACCGACCTGAATGGAAAAGCCTCAACACGGGCCGGAATTACGCACACCGGTCTTCACTTTCGAGTGGAGCAGATTCGAAGCACCTCCCTGGGCGAACCGCTGGACCAGGAAGAATCAGTACCCTTCAACGACAGCATCACATTCTCCAACGGGCACCTGCGCAACCAGTTCAACTGGAATCTGAATCACACCTGGGGAATGGACCGGATCACCCTGTCAGGTGGTTTTATGGTGCACATCAATTCGGACCTAAACTTCCGGCCCTCTCTCTTCCCGGGTGTAGACATCCGCCTGCAGCTTCCGGAATCCTTCAGGATCTACGCTTCGGCAAATCGCTCCATGCGTCTGCCCACCTTTACCGACCTCTATTACCAGGGACCCACCAATGTGGGCAATCCACAGCTGATCCACGAGAAGGCAACCACCTTCGAACTGGGATTGTATCGGAACACTGGCATGCTCCATATGAGTCTGAACAGCTTCTACCGGCTGGGAGAGGATCTGATCGACTGGGTCTGGATGGATGATGAGAAGTGGCACACCATGAACCTGACCCGTGTGGATGCAGCCGGCGGCGATCTTCTGGTGCAATATCGCCCCGGGAACCACACCAACAAAGACATTCACTTTGAGCGCATCGAAGCATCCTACACCTTCACCCACCTTACCAAAGTGTCACAGCAGGTCACCTCAAGGTATGTCCTGGATAACCTGAAACACAAGGTGGTCCTTGGAACCAACCTGAGCATCGCCGGTAACCTGCTCTTCTCGCTGAAAATCACAGGACAGGACCGCAACGGCACCTACCTGGCCTACAATACAGAAACCGGCCTTTCCAAAGAGCAGCCCTTCGACCCCTTTGTGTTGGTGGATCTGAAACTGGACTACGCCATCGGCCGTTTCCACCTCTTTATCGAGGCCACCAACCTACTCAATACAACCTACAACGACATTGGAAATGTAATCCAGCCCGGTCGATGGGCCCTGGCAGGTTTTGCGGTCAGGTAGACTCTTTATGATGCAATATTGCAACACCAAACGCTAATTATACTCTGGTGTTTGAGAAAGGTCTGTTACCAGGATGAACTGAAACACTGCCAGCTGTAATCTGGCCAGCCTCAATTGTCAGAACTGGACCATTTCACAATCGTCGCCTGAGGAGACAAAGATCTATGAACAATTCCCGGACACTGGAATTGAACCCTTCCCCCCACCGGGTTGTTAACATCTAAATAAGAGTTGACGAGATGAAGTATATGATCATGTGTCTGATCCTGGCAACCTCAGTCTCAGTGGCTGGCCAGGAGAAAGAAAAAAGCAAAATCATGGAGCCACAGAATTACAATAAACTATCAGAATTTGAAGAATTTGTAATTGTCAAAAAGGGGACAGAAAAGCCATGGACCGGCAAGTACGTGGATCACAAGGAGACAGGGGTATATGTTTGTAAACAGTGTAACTCTCCCCTCTACCGGTCGGACGATAAATTCGACAGCCACTGTGGATGGCCCAGTTTTGACGATGAGATCGAAGGAGCCGTAAAAAGAGAGACCGATGCGGACGGACGAAGAACAGAGATCATTTGTGCCCATTGTGAGGGGCACCTGGGACACGTATTCCTGGGTGAAGGGTACACCCACAAGGATATCCGGCATTGTGTGAATTCTGTATCTATCCAATTCATACCCGCTGAATGACACGGTTGGCAAGCCGCCCAATTTTTATTATATTCACCAATCCAACTCTAACAAAACTAACATGGGAAAAGGTGATAGAAAGACCCGTAGAGGGAAACTCTTTAGTGGAAGTTTCGGTGTACTAAGGCCCCGTAAACGAAAAGGTTCATTCAGTGTTGTAACCACTACAAAAAAGGTGGTTGCCCAGGAAGAGAAACCAAAAGTTCCCTTACCAAAAGCTCCACCCAAGCCCAAACCAGAACCAGTCAAGGAAGAGACCACTACAGTGGTTGAAGAGGCAATACCAGTAGCAGAGGAAGCAAAGCCAGAAGCTGAAGAAGCAAAGCCAGAGGCT
>JAGLPR010000434.1 GCA_023137255.1 Bacteroidales bacterium
AACAGGATCTCTGATCCGGAGGGTGCCTTTGCTCCGATACCCACAGACTCCTGGTTGCAGGCGTTAAAAACAAATATGGATAGTACAAGTGCTAGAATAGAAATTGATTTCATTGGGGTCAGGTTTAAGATGGTTTAGTATGATTTGGTCTGGTTTGGTTTTGTGTAAAGAGTTACCTTCCAATGTTGTCGGGCAGACCCGTATAGTAACGGAAACCTTCCATGGGCATTCCATCCCTGTACCTGATCCATCGGCGCAGGTTCTCCTTCATCTCCTCCTCCTGTTCCGGAGACAAATCCGGTCCATTATAATCGGACCATCCCGAGCTGAACTGACTCACATATTTTGAAAGAGCATCTACTTTTCGCTCCTCCCATCCCGTGATATCCACCCAGGTGTTTTTGTCCTTTTCGGCCGAATCGTACAGCAAGTACTCCGGTATGGTATGTGCTTCCAGGCCCTCCACAGTAATCTGTCCCTGGAACATCAGGGGCCACATGGCCGCCCTTGCTGCATCGGCCGACAGGTACGCCGAAGCACGATGGTCGGCCTTATGCCATCGCTGTCCCCCTTTCCCGGGATCAAAAGAGAAAAGCACATCTGGTCTGACTTCTCTGATCAGTCTTACCAATTTGGCAACCACCTCCTTTTTGTCTTCATACTCCAACATGCCATCGTCATATCCGAAGTTGATGTAATGATCTGTGGGGATACCCATGGTAGCCAGGGCGGCCTGCTCCTCCTGTTTGCGAATCAGGGCCAGATCCATCATTCCCAGGTCGGGATCCTGTGTCCCCACGTTTCCTGTGGTGAGTATGGCAATGTATACCTCATTTCCATTGGCATTCAGCATGCCCAGGGTTCCCATGGAATAGGAGTCGTCATCGGGATGAGCCCCGATAAGTAGGATGGTTTTCCCCGTCCACTGCTCCACCGGGACATCAGGCTGGGCTATGGAAATTAGGGGAATCAACACCAAAAGGAAGGTGATCAAAATGTGTCTCATGGTTGTAGTTTTAGTGTCAAGGTGGACTTACAAGGTAGTGATTTGACTAATCAAAATCAATCATCGCTTTCATGACTCCGTCCCTGTATCCTGCCACCAGGTCGAAGGCCTCCCTGGTATCCTTAAAGTCAAACCGGTGGGTGGCCATGGCAGAGACAGAGATCTCCCCGCTGGCCATCATATCCAGTGCAGGCTGCACTGCTTCATTCTGCCGGCGTACACTCTGAATGCACAGCTCCTTGTGCCTTAGTTTATCTACCGGCAGTGACCACCTGTCAAACTCCGGGATCCCGATGATCATCAGTTTCCCACCCGGTTTCAGCAGCTCCACTGCATGGTCGATGGCTTCTTGCTGACCGCAACACTCGAAGACCACATCGAGCAGTCCCGGAACTTTTTCCGTGATCTTCTCCACCACATCCTCCGTGTCAGCATTGGCAGTCAGCAAAGCACCATTCTGTTGGGCAATCCGGAGCCGTTCATCTATCTTATCGCTTACATAGACCTCCTTGGCTCCCATGGCCAGGGCGGGAAGCAACACGCTCATCCCAATGGGACCAAAACCAAGGATTCCCACCCTGGCTCCCTTCATTGGAATGGATTGTTTCACCGCATATACACCGATGGCCAGTGGTTCCGAGATGGCGGCCTCATCGTAGGTCATCTGGTCGGGAATCTTAAAGCAGCTGGTCTCGGGCATTACAATAAATTCCGACAGAGAGCCCTCGGCCTGACCGGGACAACCCAGGAATAGCAGATTGCGGCAGGTATGCGGCCTGCCCGCCTTACACTGGTCACACTCCCAGCATGGCATGGCTGGTTCAATGGCAATGCGGTCTCCCGGTTTCACCATGGTCACTCCCTCGCCCACAGCTTCTACCTGTCCGGCACCTTCATGCCCCACAGTAAAGGGATACTTTACCACCTGGGAACCGATCTTACCCGATATATAGTAATGGATATCTGAGCCACAAACACCCAGTGTTTTCATCCTGATGAGCACATCGCGATCATTTAATATGGACGGGGTGCTTACCTCCATCATCTCCATCTGGCGGATGCCCGTGAGTTTCATTGCTTTCATTATCTTGGTATTTTCATTGACGAGTTTAAAAGTAACTAAAATATGAGAGTTCTTTTCATTGGAGGTACCGGAAATATATCCACTGCATGTGCCCGGATGGCACTGTCGGGGAAGATAGATCTTTACATTCTGAGCAGGGGAAATCAACAGAAACCCGGACTGGAGGGTGCATCTTTTATCACCGCCGATATCAACAATCTCACTCAGGTGAAGAGCTCACTGGATGGAATGGTATTTGATGTGGTGGTGAATTTTATTGCATATATTCCTGAAGAGCTTGAACGGGATGTTCAGCTGTTCTCAGGCTTATGTGGTCAGTACATATTCATCAGTTCTGCCTCGGCCTACCAGAAACCTCTTTCCCACCCGATCATTACCGAATCCACTCCCCTGGTGAATCCGTACTGGGACTACTCGAGGGACAAGATCGCATGTGAGGAAGTACTGATGAAAGCTTACAGAGAGAATGGATTTCCGGTCACCATTGTCCGACCGTCCCACACCTATGAAACCGTGATTCCTGCAGCTATTGGCAGCTGGGAGGACTTCACACTGATCGACAGGATGAGAAGAGGCAAAGAGGTGATTATCCACGGGGATGGTACATCGCTGTGGACCATGACCCACTCACGCGATTTTGCAAAAGGATTTGTGGGTCTGCTGGGAAATCAACAAGCCATAGGCCACAGCTTCCATATCACTTCCGATGAAGTTCTCACCTGGAACCAGATCTACGAGGCCATGGCCGAGGCAGCCGGAGTCCGGCTGAAGGCAGTTCATATCTCCTCTGACTTTATCTGCAGGATCGCTGACGGGATGGATCAGGAGTGGATGCGCGGGAACCTGCTCGGTGACAAGGCCAATAGTGCCATCTTCGACAATACAAAAATTAAGCGCTTCGTTCCGGACTATGTAGCCACCATCCCGTTCAGGGAGGGCATCAGAAGAACCGTGGAATGGTTCGACGCCAATCCCGACAGGATCCGCATCGATGAAGCGAACAACAGTCTGATGGATGCCATACTGGCTGCCTACAGCAGCTGAGCGAAGAGTACTACTTCGAACGGGGATGAAAACTGATGATGGCTTCCCGCAGGTACTCCCGGTCAAGGTGGGTATAGATCTCAGTGGTGGTGATCGATTCATGTCCCAGCATCTCCTGGACCGCACGCAGGTCGGCCCCTCCCTCCACCAGGTGAGTGGCAAAAGAGTGTCTGAATGTGTGGGGACTCACTGTTTTTTTGATGCCGGCCGCCTGTGCCAGCTCCCTGATAACGGTAAACACCATGTTGCGGGTAAGCATTTTTCCCCTCCGGTTCAGGAACAAAATATCCTCGTTGCCGGACTGGATAGAGAGGGAGTTTCGGTCGGGCATATAGAGGTCTATCTCTTTCAGGGCACGGGGACTGACCGGTACCAGCCGTTCCTTGTCCCCTTTGCCGATGACCCTGATAAATCCTTCGGCCCTGAATACTCCTGAAAGTTGCAGTCCTACCAGCTCGCTTACCCGAAGTCCGCAGCTGTAAAGGGTCTCCAGCATCGCTTTGTTCCTGCACCCTTCGGGCTTGCTCAGGTCAATTTTCTCCAGCATCCGGTCAATCTCAGCCACTGTCAATACCTCCGGCAACTTTCTGCCCAGCCTCGGTCCTTCCAGCAGTGCGGTGGGATCCTTTTGAACCAGATCTTCCAACAGCAGGTAGCGGTAAAAAGACTTCAGTCCCGACAGAATTCTCGCCTGGCTTCGGGCTGAGAGACCCATGTCGCTGATCCATGCCAGAAAACAGCGCAGCTCTATGTGATCAAGTTCCTCAGGGGTCGCAGACACCTGGTGTATCTCAAGATACTGCCTCAGCTTCCCAATATCGGCAAGGTAAGCTTCGATGGAATTTGGAGAGAGCCCTTTCTCAAGCTTCAGGAACCCCTGGTACTCTGGTATGATGCCCTCCCACTCCATCACACAGGAAATCGTTCTACCATCAACACCAGTGAAATCCCCAGTCCGGCCCCGCTGAGCAGCAGATGCCACTCCCTGGCAGGCAACCTGAGAATATCCACCACCACCTTGATAACCAGCATGATGATAACTACAATGATAATCTGACCCACCTCAATGCCCACATTGAATGAGAAGAGGGGCAGCACCAGCCCTCTTTCTGACCCGAGCAAACTTCGCAGGTAGTTGGAAAAGCCGAGTCCGTGAATCAAACCAAAAAAGAGTGCGGCACCATATTTCAGGTAGTGCTGAAGGGCGGTCACCTTCTGCCTGCGGTACATCACATTGACCACGGCAGTAACAAATATGGTCAGCGGGATCAAAAACTCGATCAGATCCCCATCGACCTTTACCAGGTTCAGGGTGGCCAGTGCCAGGGTCAGTGAATGCCCGATGGTGAACGCAGTGACCAGGATCAACACCCTTTTCCACTCTTTCAGGGTGTATACGGCGCAGAGAATCAGGATAAACAGGATGTGATCGTATCCCTTCAAATCGGCTATGTGCAGTAAACCGAGGGTGAAATAGAGTTCAAATAGTGACATGAGGTGCTAAATCATTAGAAGTTTATGTAATTTTGCAGACATGAGACTGATCGCTTTGCTCATACTGGCTCTGTTGATCCCGGTGCGCTCCCAGGCACATCCGCTGCATCTTTCCATTACGAATATAACATATGAAAACGGAAAGCTGAACATACGAATGAAAACATTCAGGGATGACTGGGAAATCGGATATTTTCATTACCACGGGAAACCGGTCGATTTTACCGACTCCGAAAACAGAGACCTGCCGTGGTTCAGCAACTACCTGAATGAGCGGTTCAAAATCGCGGAGAAAATGGAGATGCAGGGTCTGCTCCTTGAGATTGATTCGGTGACCCTGGATGAGGATGCCATGACCATCGAGATGCATGCCACACTCCGGTCTGAACCAAATTCTTTGTACATTTACAACGCACTGCTCACAGATATTTACCCCGATCAGACAAATCTTGTGATTTTTGGGTTTGGAAAAAAGGAGACTGGTATAAAATTTGATATGAAAAAGCATGATGCAGAAGTGATACTGAGGTGAACGGATGAAAAGATTGTGGTTTCTTATATTATTCATGGCTAGCATGGCGTTTCCACTTCATGCGACCCACAACAGGGCGGGTGAGATTACATTGACCCAGATTGATGAGCTCACATACAAGATCACCATCACCACATTCACCTACACACTAAGCCAGGCAGACAGGGACCGGCTTGAGGTGAAGTGGGGCGACAATACTTTCTCCTACGCCGACCGGGTCGAACTGGTGAGACTGCCACACTACTACCAGAAAAATGTCTACACCACCCAGCACACCTTTCCCGGACCCGGTGTCTATGAAATTGTGGTACAGGATCCCAACCGGAACGACGGGGTGAAAAACATTCCCAACTCTGTCAATGTGATCTTCTCCATCAAGACCACCATCCTGATCAATCCTGACCTGGGTAGCAACTCTACGCCGGTCCTGCTTAATCCCCCCATTGACAGGGCTGCATTTGGACAGATTTTTATTCACAATCCGGCTGCCTATGATCCCGATGGGGATAGCCTCTCCTACAAATTAACCATCTGTACCGAACTGGATGGCAGGCCCATTGAAGGGTATACGCTGCCTCCTGCCAGTGATACCCTGTATATAGATGCCTACACGGGCGATCTCACCTGGATCACCCCGGCGGACAGTGGCTGGTTCAACATTGCCATTGATATAGAGGAATGGCGCAGCGGTGTCAAGATCGGGAACATTGTAAGGGATATGCAGATCGAGGTTTATAATACCGATAACCATCCACCGGTACAGACCGATCCGGGCAACTATTGTATTGAGGCGGGCAGTGTGCTGGCAGTGGATATCGTGGCCACAGATGAGGACAACGATTCCATCAAACTATGGGCCACAGGGGGTCCCTTTGTGGTGGAGGACGGTCCTGCCACTTATGTGGTCGATGAAGCCTCTGCCACCATTGGTTACAGCAGAGCCCATTTTGAGTGGAACACCAATCCCACACATGTACGAAAACAGTATTATACGGTTGTTTTTAAAGCAGAGGACAGCAACCCGGAGACCCCACTGGTGGATCTCCGCAACATGAACATCAAGGTACTGGGACCCTCACCCGATATGCCTGCCCTGATTCCCGGCAGCAACTCGGTGACAGTTACCTGGCCAGCCGATACCTGTTTACCGGTCACGGGTTACCAGGTATACAGAAAATCCGGTCCGGCAGGATATGTGCCCGATACCTGCACAGGGGGAGTGCCTTCCGAAACAGGGTTCAAACTGATCGGTACCACGGAGAGCAGGCTGGAAACAATTTTTGTGGATGACAACAACGGCAGCGGGCTGTCGCAGGGCGACGAGTACTGTTATATGATCGTCTCGGTCTACCCCGACGGCGCCCTCAGTTTCCCATCGCCGGAGAACTGTACGCCCCTGGTGGAGGGTGCTCCTTCACTGCTTGAGGTAAGTGTGACTGCGCATTCCGGCAGTGGGACCATCAGGCTCGCATGGGCACGGCCCGAAAAACTGGATACCATCCCGGCCAACGGTCCCTATGAGTATATCATCTACCGGTCCGACGACCTGCTGGGGCAATCCATGACAGAGGTGGGTTCTTTTACCACAGCCGACCTGAACGACACTACGTGGCTGGACAACAATGTGGACACACGACTCTTCCCCTGGTCCTACCGGGTGGAACTCTATAACGATGAAGCAGGCAACAGGTTCCAGATCGGAGATGCCGAATCCGCCTCATCGCTCTACCCCAAGCTAACTGGTGAGGACAACCAGGTGGTCATTCAGATGAAGAAAAATGTTCCATGGATCAACTATGACTACACCATCTACCGCCTGAACCAGGGCAACGGGAGCTTCGATTCCATCGGCTTTACCACCGACGATATCTATGTTGATGAGGGTCTTAGCAATGGGGTGGAATACTGCTACCGGGTCACCAGCACCGGCTGGAGGATTTTGAATGACAGGCTGTACGAAAACGTCAATTTCAGTCACACTGACTGTGCCACTCCAGTCGATTCCATCCCCCCCTGTCCCCCTGTCCTGGACGGGTATTCGTTGTGCGACAGCGGCTACAACCACCTCTCATGGGAATATATAGATCGCTCCTGTGCAGAAGATGTGGTGGGTTACAAGCTCTATTTCAGTCCCACTTTTGAAGATCCGCCCACGGTCATTGCCCAGTTTGATGATCCCTACGATAGTGTCTACAATCACTACCCGGAATTCGCCCTCTCTGGCTGCTACTTTATAACGGCCATAGACTCCTTCGACAATGAATCGGTTCCTTCGGTTAGACTCTGCCTGGATGAGTGTTCCAATTATGTTCTCCCCAATGTTTTCTCGCCCAACGGTGACGGGATCAATGATCTCTACAGACCACAAAGAACCCTCTATGTGGAACGTGTGGAAATGACCATATTCAATCGATGGGGTTTACAGGTATTCTATACGGAGGATCCCGAGATAAACTGGGATGGGAAAATGAACGGCACCAATCAACTGGTGGCTTCAGGGGTCTATTACTATATATGTGACGTGTATGAGTACCGGCTCACGGGACTTGAAGTGCATGCACTCACTGGATTCATTTATGTCTATTCAGGAGACGATAATGAGGTATTTATTGAAACCAAATAGAGTTGCGATGCGCAAACACCTGCTGCAGTTCATGCTGCTGATCATTCCGGTACTGGGATTCGG
>JAGLPR010000435.1 GCA_023137255.1 Bacteroidales bacterium
TTACGGTCTGAATACCGTGGATGTTCAGGCGAATCGTCTGATGAAAGCTTACCCTCCAATGCATTGTTTCGATAGGGCTTGCTGGCATCATAATATTTTTCTGAAAGATCCACATCAGATACCAGAATACCCGGTTTGTCTTCTGCCATCTTTCCACCTACCAATCCGTCGGGTGTAATGAAATAACAGGGCCAGCTACTGGGTGCCGATGAATTGGTTAACGACATGTAGAAATAGTTTGTAGCAGCCCTGGTCCTGGCAGTCACCGGCATGATTTTGGGATGGATGCCTCCCGGTTGCTGGCGGGCATTGTAAAAGGATTGAAAGATGAACTCCACTTCCAGTTTTTTGTATTCTCTGTACAACTCGGGAAATCTCACATCAAAGCAAATCAATAAACCACACTTTATACCATTTATATTCACTACCGAGAAATGTTCCCCGGCTGAGAAATGCTCCAGGTCCCTACTGGTACAGAAGCGCTTATCGTACCTCTCCTCGATCTCTCCGGAAGGATTGATCACATACAGGCTGTTCATCGGCTTGTATCCTTCTCCCAGCAAATGAATGGATCCCAGGACCACCCAGATATTCAGTGATTCTGCCAGGATCATGATGGAATCGGTTGCAAGTCTGAGCTCTGACCAGTTGAATCCCTCCAGCGACTCCATATCAACTCCTGGATATCCAGATAGCGCACATTCGGGAAAATGAACCACCAGCGCCCCTGAATCTCGTGCCTCAAGCATCTGATCCATGATCCACCCGGCATTCTCTTTAATATTATCTGAAACCGGAAACTGGCAGGCTGCCACCCGCATCTTTCCAGACTCACTGATCAACGGTTTCTGACTATTCAGAGAAGCAGAAAGGAGAAGGAGGATCAGGCAGTAGAAGTATTTTTTCATAACAGAGTTTTTCAAATTTAAAGATAACAGAGTTTTTCAAATGTAAAGCAGGTCGCCTGCTATTCATATCTTAACGACTCCACCGGGTTCCTCCGGGCTGTTTTGCGGGTCTGGCCCAGTGTGATCATTGACTGAAACAGCACCACCATCACGATGCTGCAGACGAAGATCCACCAGTAGAGAGGAATCCGGATGGAATAATCGTTCAGCCACCGTTCCAGGTAGAGCAACGAAAGCGGAACTGCCAGAGCGGAGGCGATCAGGGTCCATTTCAGGGTGGAGGTATAGATCAGGGTCATCATTTCGCGAGTTGATCCACCCATGACCTTCCGGATCCCAATCTCCTGGGTACGGCTCACCAGGTGGTGGGAGATGAGTGCATAGATTCCCAGTAATACGATCAGCACCGACAAAAGGGATCCGGACAACAGGATTTTTTGCATACGTTCTTCCCCCTTATAGTAAGCTTCAATAATGTCGGTGGCGTATCGGTTAATCATCACATAGGCAGGATCGAAGGACTTGATGGTTTCATCAATTGATCGCAATATTTCCTGCGGATCGGACCCGGGAGTGGTCCTGACCGAGAGGTTTCTGATCCGGTCCGAATATGCTGTGATGATCAGGGGATCGATGGCCCGGGCTACCGACTGGTAATGAAAATCTTTTACAACCCCAATGATTTCCAGGGGATCACTATGCATCACCACCGATTTACCTACCATCTCCTGCGGCGTGCTTTCAAGCATATCTACAGCAGCTTCATTCAGGATAACTCCCATGCGGTCCGGTTTCCTCTCAGGATCGAGGAACCTTCCTGCCACCAGGTTGAACTGGTAGAGGTGGCACAAACCGGGCAGGATGCGATATTCGGCAATGCCCCTTACCTGGTCGGGATCGTCCCCGTACATTCTGATCCCCTGCCCGCTGCTCCCGGCTCCAATGGTGTGAACTGAGGCAGCCACCTCTTCGATGCCAGTGAGACCCACGAGTCTGTCGTGAATGGCAGGGTAGTTCTGAGTTAGATCCTGATTAAGATTGGATATCAGGACAATGTTTTCAGGGTTGTAGCCCGGGGAGTAGTTTTTAAGGAACCGGATCTGGGTGTTGATTCCCAGCAGGATGGTAAGCAGGCAGATGGCAATGCATACCTGGAGTACGCTGACCAGCCTGAGCAGGATTTTCTTGTCCCCTGCCGGATTCACACTCCCCAGGATCAGCGGGATGGGAGCGGCCCTGCTCAGCAGCAGGGCAGGGTAGAGTCCTGAGAGCAGGATGGTTACCACATAGATGGCAGCCAGGACCAGGTAGAGTGCCGGTGTGCCGGTTACCCCTGTAAATGACTCCCTTTGCATGATGTTGGCAAAGGCAGGCAGCAGGAACAGGGACAACAGGGCTCCCAGGACAAATGCAATGGTGACCACCACCGTGGTTTCCATATAGAATTGCTTGATCATGCCTTTGCGACTCGCTCCGTTCACTTTCCGGATCCCGATCTCTTTGGAGCGTTTAGCCCCGTTCAGGATGTAGAGGTTGATGAAGTTGGAAAGCGCCAGACCCATCACCGCAATGGTGATGATAAGCATGATATAGAGGGTCTTTATATTCCCGGGAGGAGTGAGGTCCCATTGGACATGGGTATAGAGGTGCAGCTGTTTCAACGGTTCCAGCCGGGAGTCGAAGGTGGATCCTTCGAAACTGGCAAACCGTTCTGTAAGTATCCTGGAGTTCTCACTGCCGATGGTTTCCAGCACCGGTCCGGGATCAACCCCCACCTCAATCAGGTAATAGGAGAAGAATTCCAATCCCCCGAGTTGTGCCAGATCCGGTTCCGATTCCATAGGCATCAGCATATCGAACCAGAAATGGGTGTTGGGCGGAATGTCCTCTACCACCGCAGATACTGTATAGAGGTTCTCCTCCATGGTGAAGGTCTTTCCCACCACATCGGTTGATCCGTATATCCTCAGAGCGATCTTTTCGGTCAGCACTACTTTGCCTGGTTCATTGAGTGCACTCACTGCACTTCCGGCCAGGAATTCCAGGTCGAACAGCTTAAAGAAACCGGGATCTGAAAAAAGCAGGTTCAGCTCCTTATGCCTGTTCTCTCCTTCGGTCACCTCCCTACGGAATCCCCTGTATACCTGGATGGCAGTCTCAATCCCTGCCACCTGATCAGGAATTTCGGTATATGCCTGACGCAGGTTGATGGGCATCTCCATGGGCTCCCCGTTGTCGATCCAGATAGTGTTCATCCGGTAGATCCGGTCCCCATAGGTGAAATGCCGGTCGAAACTGAGTTCGAACTGGATAAAGACTGTTAAGAGGATGGAGGCGGCCAGTCCCAGTGAAAGGCCGGTCATGTTGATGACGAGGCTTAAAGAGTCGCGTCTGATGATCCGGAAAACATTCTTGATGGTCAAGGGATCTGTTTTTTTTGTTTCACAATCAGTTCGGTGGCACATTCGGGACAGGTGTATATCTCGCAGCCTGTGCAAGCAAAGCAGTTGCTGCAGGTCCGGTAGGAGAGATCGCGCTCCACCGAGGTACTGCAGTTGTGACACAGAATGATCTTAATCAGTTTGTCCATAGAGAAGACGATCGATGCATTGATTTGTTACTGCCATTTTTCATAACTTGTCTACTATAAATAGTTAAACAAAATCACATAAATAAGCCTGCTATGAACTTACATCAAAAAATTAAAAGTTCATTCCTATTTATTATTCTTTTGGTCTATACAGTACCAAATGTGCTGGATGCTCAATCCGGGCTTATGCGCTTTCCGGATATTCACGACGATCTTATTGTTTTCGTCCATGGCGAAGATATATGGACAGTACCTTCTCAGGGAGGTATTGCTCAAAGAATTACCATTCATGATGGAATTGAACGCTTTCCAAAATTTTCTCCCGACGGATTATTCATTGCATTCACAGGTGAGTACGATGGTAATTCAGATGTATATGTGATGAACAGGTATGGTGGAGATATCACACGAGTTACTTTTCATCCCGGATATGATGAAGTGGTTGGATGGCACTCTTTAAAGAATAAGATTATTTTTCGGGCCAGCAGGAATAGTTTTCCAAGATTATTCCAGTTGTATATGATTTCCCCGGATGGTTCAGGCCTGGAACAACTTATTTTTCATGAAGCTTCTCAAGGTAGCTTTTCTCCCGATGGAAAGATGATGGCTTACAATAAAGTGAGCAGGGAGTTCAGAACATGGAAGCGCTATAAGGGAGGAACTGCCCAGTAAGTTTATCTGTACAATTTTGAAACAGATGAGGAAAAAAATCTGACACAGTTCGAAGGTACCGATCGCATACCGATGTGGATGGGAGATAAAATCTACTTTAGCTCTGACCGTGACCGCAATTTGAATATTTATTCCGTAGACCCTGTCACAGGTGATATTGAGCAACTAACCGATCATAAGGAATATGATATCCGCAGGCCCTCAATGGGTAAAGACAAAATTATCTATGAATCTGGCGCCCGTTTGATGGTGCTTGATATAAACACCAAAACCAGCAACCCGGTAGAGATTGAAATCATGAGTGATGCACCGGAAGCAAGACCCTACATCAAGGATGTTAAAGAGTACATTACGGATCTTAGGTCCTCTCCAGATGGTAGCCATGCAATTGTTGTAGCCCGGGGAGAAGTATTTACCGTGCCAGCTAAAAAGGGCATTACCCGCAATATCTCAAAAAATCCGGGTGCTAACGATAAACATGCGGTATGGTCGCCTGATGGAAAGCAACTGGCATATCTATCAGATAAAAGTGGAGAATATGAAGTTTATATAACAGATTCAACTGGCAAGAGCGAAGCTGTAAAACTGACAACACATCAGGATGGTTACAGACACTCATTAGAATGGTCCCCCGATGGAAAAAAACTTGCTTTCACCGACCAGACATTAACGCTCAATGTTTTGGATATTGCAAGCAAAAAAATAACCAAGGTTGACAGGGCTGAATATGAAAACATAGATGTATCCCTGGATGTAAAGCCCATATACGATTATAACTGGTCGCCGAATAGCAAATACATTGCCTACTCAAAAATGGATGAAACACTCCTGAACAAGGTATATATCTACTCACTCGATGAGGCAAAGTCGCATACCATCAGTACCATTTTTTATGATTTCCATCCTCAATTTTCAAAAGATGGAAACTACCTTTTCTTCATTTCAAACAGGAGATTCAATCCTACTTTTTGTGATTTCGAGTGGGAGATGGTGTATAAAAATGTGGCGGGAATCTATTATGTAACTCTCAGACCGGATGTTCCCTCATTGCTTTCTGATAATGAAGAACAGGTTGAAAAGGGCAAAGGGACTATTGACTTTACTAACATAGGCAACAGAATTGAGGCACTGCCTGTGGAGCCGGGCAATTACAGGTATCTGGCTGCAGGAGAGGATCAAGTCTATTTTTTAAACAAGGATAAGGGTGACTTTAATCGATTTGAGTTCCGTGTGCCAAATGAAATGGATCTGTACAGCTACAGCTTTAAAACCAAGAAGTCAAAAGAACTTGTAAAGGGGATTAAGAAATATGACCTTTCAGCCGATGGGTCTGCAATTGTATATTTGAAAGAGGACCAGATCGAAAAGATCAGTACGAAAAATTCGGAAGCAAAGGGTGAAGCCTTTGATCTATCAGGTTTGTATATGCAATTTGATCCCCGTGCAGAATGGAAGCAAATATTTAACGAGGCATGGCGCTTTGAGAGAGACTTTTTCTACGAGCCCGGTATGCACGGACAGGACTGGACTGCAGTAAAGGAGAGATACGGTAAACTAATTGAACTGGCATCTTGCCGGGAGGATATCCGGTTTATTATAGGTGAGATGATAGGGGAGCTTAGTACATCCCATACTTATGTTTTCGGAGGGGACAGCAAGAGAAAACCTGAAAGAATTGGTACGGGTTTACTGGGAGCAGATTATATGGCCGATGCATCCTCAGGCTTCTATAGGTTTGAGAAGATATATACCACATCCGATTGGTCAAGCGGGACCACACCACCCCTTGCCATACCTGGTTTAAATGTGAAAGAGGGAGATTATCTTCTGGCAGTAAACGGAGAGAAGATTTCCACAGGCAGGAATATTTATTCTTATTTCCAGAATATGAGTGGCAAAGAAGTTATCCTTACGGTAAACAGTTCCCCTTCGATGAATGGAGCCAGGAATATAACGGTAGAAACCCTTTCCAGTGAGAACCGAATCAAGTATATGGATTGGATGGAAACCAACAGGTTAAAAGTTGAAGAGGTCTCCAATGGCAAGATTGGATATCTCCATATGCCTGATACCTATCTGGGTTCGGCCGTTGAATTCCCTAAATACTTCTTCTCACAAACTCAGAAAGAAGGCTTAATCATTGACGGACGGGGGAATGGTGGCGGACTGGATCCTGAAATTTTCTTCAGAAGGCTTAAACGACAACCTCACTCTTACTGGACACGAAGGTATTCACATGACCAGACATCCCCACACCTGAGTGTCAGAGCACATATGGTATGCTTAACAAACAGACAGGCAGGTTCTGGCGGAGATGAGGTTCCCGATGAATTCCAGCAATTCAATATGGGCCCGGTAATTGGTACCCGGACATGGGGTGGTCTGGTTGGAGTATCCATGTTTATCCCTATGATTGATGGTGGCGGATTAACTGCGCCCGATTACAGGATTTATGATGAAAAGGGAGAATGGATTGTGGAAAATGAAGGAGTAACTCCGGACATAATCATTGACAATCATCCGAAAGAAATGAAGGAAGGACATGATGCACAACTTATGAAGGCCGTAGAGGTACTCATGAAGAAAATTGAGGAAGAACCCAGGAGCTGGCCCAGGCATCCTGCTTTTCCTGCTTTTGACTTTTGACTTTTAGCTTTCGACTATTTTACCTGCTGTTGCTGTATTTGACGATGAGATCGTCGTGCAGTTCATTGTACATCTCGAGCACCTCTTCCATATTGGATTTTGTGTAGTTTGTAAGGAACTCCAGCGCTTTTTCCGGCTTCTTCCTGTACAATGCAAGAGCCTTATTATCAACACTATCACGCTCAGAGAAGAGTTGCTCCTCATAGGGGTTCCTTACTTCCCACAGGTCCTGAACTGCCTCCTGCCACTTCAGGTAGAGCAGGTTGTCCACAAAATCGATGGCCCAGCAGGCCGATTTATTGCTGTAGGTAGTGGGGTCGAAGTTCTTGTAGCATTCGGCAATCTCCTGTGTGCCGGCATAGATGGGCACATAGGGACTGGTATAAGCGTTGTCGAGAAAGACCCAGTAGATGCCCCCTATGGGATCGGGCAGCCAGCCCCTCAGCTGGGCAATCATTCCGTAAAAACCCTGCGGACGTGCCACATTCCTGCGG
>JAGLPR010000436.1 GCA_023137255.1 Bacteroidales bacterium
GGGTCACTCTCTCCAAGTTCTTAATAAGTTGGGAAAAAATGGCAGGCTTGTAGTATTTGATCAGGATCAGGATGCCTCAGCCAATGTTCCGGGTGACAAACGAATCACCTTTGTCGGGGCTAACTTCAGATACTTAAAACACTTCCTGAGATACCATGCCATCGATAAAGTAGATGGAATTCTGGCTGACCTGGGTATCTCTTCACATCAAATCGACTTACCGGAGAGGGGTTTTTCATTTAAATCAGAGGCGGCCCTCGATATGCGAATGGACGTGCGTAGCCGGAGAAGTGCATCTCAGCTACTGAATGAATCGCCCTGGGAAGACTTGGTCAAAATCTTCAGGGGCTACGGTGAATTAGGAAATGCAGGTGCCCTTGCAACAGCCATTGTAAACGTAAGGCAGGAGAGGGGCATTGAAACCACCGGCGACCTTGAACAGGCCCTTCAACGGTTTATTCCGAAGCACAAGCCCAGCAAGTTTCTGGCGCGGGTGTATCAGGCCCTGAGGATCGAAGTGAACAGGGAGATGGAATCGCTGGGCGAAATGTTGACGCAGACAGACGGCTGTCTGAATGAAGGGGGGAGGCTGGTGGTAATCACCTACCACTCCATTGAAGACAGGCTGGTGAAAAATTACATGCGGTCGGGTAACCTGGAGGGGGAGATAGAGAAGGATTTTTATGGAAATATACAGTCACTGTGGAAGTTGGTAAACAGGAGCGTGATTACTCCTGCAGAGGAGGAGATCAGGGAGAACAACAGGGCCAGAAGTGCCAAACTGAGAATTGCTGAACGAACAGGATCATGAGCAGGGAAAAGAAGAACATAGAATTTGACCCGTCCATCGAGGAGAAGGAGAAGAGTCTCTCTTTTCGCGACCTGGTTGATGGAAATGTGCTGACCCGCAAAGCCGTACTGAAACAATCGCGATTTATCCTTTTGCTGGTGCTGATCGCTTTCTTTTCCATTGCCAACCGAAACCATGCTGAGAAAACCGTAATCCGCCTGAACCGCTTGCAGAGCGATGTCAAGGAGATGAGATCCAAGTCCATTTCCACCTCGGCGGAACTGGTGCGGATCAGCAGACAATCGGAGGTGGCACTGCTGGTAAACAAAAGTGGACTGGGCCTGGAAGAGAACCTGGAGCCCCCGAAGAAACTGATACAGAACGAAGAGTAAAATGTCACTGAAGCGAGACATACTGGTGCGTACTTCCCTGATTTACCTGGGTGTGCTGCTTATGGGTCTCCTTATACTTGGGAAGGCTCTTCACCTCCAGGTGTTCGAGAAGGACAACTGGGAACAGGAGGAGAACAGCACCATTCGGCACAAAGTGATTGCTCCCAATCGTGGAAACATCTATTCGTCCGATGGCCGTCTTCTGGCTGTGTCGGTTCCTTTCTATGAGATTCGCGTGGATTTTCGTTCGGAATCATTTACCCGCGAGATTTTTGACTCCGGGGTGGACGAGCTTTCAAAATCTCTCTCCAAGCTGTTTCAGGATCGTCACTGGGCCAACTATAAAAGAGACCTGGTGAGGGCCAGGGAAAATGGGAACCGCTACTTCCTGGTCAAGCGGAACGTAAGCTACACCCAGCTTCAAAAGGTGAAGCAATTTCCCATATTCAAATTGGGAAGGTTTAAAGGAGGGGTTCAGTATATCCAGCAAAATAAGAGAGTCAGGCCCTATGGCTTGCTGGCGAAAAGGACGGTGGGTTATACCATGGGCGAAGAACAGAGGAGTGTGGTGGGCCTCGAAGGAGCCTATGACAGCGAACTGAAGGGTGTGGAGGGATACCGGCTTATGAGGAAGATCCGGGGCGATGTGTGGATGCCCATCAACGATGCCAACGAAATTGAACCCAAGGATGGATACGATATCATCTCCACCCTGGATGTGGATCTTCAGGATGTGGCCGAAAATGAACTTAAGAACCAGCTGGAGAAGCATGAGGCCGATCATGGCACGGTGGTCCTGATGGAGGTGGAGACAGGTCATGTGAAGGCCATCGCTAACCTCTTAAGGGACGACAAGGGGAATTACGTCGAGGACTACAATTTTGCCATCGGCGAAAGCACCGAACCGGGATCCACCTTCAAATTGGCCTCCATGATAGCGCTGCTGGAAGACGGTCATGTCCACCCCACCGATATTGTGGATGTGGGAGATGGGGTCACCGAATATTACGGAATTAAGATGGAAGACAGCGGCGACGAGGGACTGGGAAAGATTACCGTTCAACGGGCCTTTGAGGCCTCCTCCAATGTGGGTATTTCCTTGCTGGTGAATGGAGCTTACAAGGATAATCCAGAACAGTTTGTGGACCGATTGTACGAAATGGGGTTAAACCGGAAGCTGGGAGTAGAGATCAAGGGCGAAGGCAAGCCAAAAATCAAGTATACCGACGATCCACTCTGGTCGGGAATTTCACTCCCCTGGATGTCCATTGGCTACGAGGTGCTTATGACTCCCCTGCAGATCCTTGCCCTTTACAACGCTGTAGCCAACGATGGGAAGATGGTCAAACCCCTGTTTGTGGAGGAGATCCGCTTCCACGGAAAAGTGGTGGAAAGGAGCGAGCCTGAAGTGCTGAACAATCATATATGCTCCAGGGAAACACTTGCTCAAATCAAAACCATGCTGGAAGGGGTAGTTGAGAAAGGGACCGCCAAAAACCTGGCCAACAGCCACTATAAAATTGCAGGGAAAACCGGAACAGCCCAGGTATCCCTGAGCAAGGAGGGGTATTCCGAGCTCCACCAGGCCTCATTTGCTGGATACTTCCCTGCCGACAGGCCCAAGTATTCCTGCATTGTGGTGGTCAATGCGCCCTCCAAAAATATTTACTACGGCAACATGGTTGCGGGTCCCATCTTCCGTGCAATTACGGACCGGATCTATGTGAAGGAGTATGAACTTCAGGAAAATAATGCCCAGGTAGCAGAGGAGACCCTCCAGGCTCCCTATTCCAAAAGTGGCAGCGGAGAGGCTCTTGCAGCCACCTTCAAATACCTGGAGCTACCCTTGAACCAACAGGGGGATGAGGCTCCTTGGGTCTCTACTAAAAGCACTAGCGAAGGAGTGGTTTCTACTTCCAGGCTCATCCATCCGGCACTGGTTCCCAATGTGGTGGATATGGGTTTGAAAGATGCGCTCTATTTGCTCGAGAGCAAAGGTTTAAAAGTGGATGCAGACGGAAGGGGAACGGTGAGGCAGCAGTCTGTCCTCCCGGGAAGCACCCTGCGCAGGGGAACCGTTGTTGTACTGAACATGAGTTTAAAAGAAGGATAATTGCGACTGAATGAGATCATAGAGAAAGTGGAGGTGATCGGGAGAACCGGTGACCAGGATCCCTGCATCGGGAAGATCACATTCGATTCGCGGCAGGTAGTGGAAGGAGATTTGTTCGTCGCCGTCAATGGTCTGCAGGCAGACGGACACCAGTTTATCGACAAGGCCGTTCAATCGGGTGCCGCAGTTGTGGTCTGCCAGGAGCCGGGTCAGAAAACCGGTCCCGGTGTACCGCTGGTACAGGTTTCTGACAGTCGGAAGGCCCTTGCTCAGATGGCAGCGGCCTTTTACGGGCACCCTTCCCGCGAGTTATCCCTTGTGGGAGTTACGGGGACCAACGGGAAGACCACCATTGCGACCCTGCTTCACCAGATGCATGTTGTGATGGGGTTTCGCGCCGGGTTACTCTCCACTATCCAGGTGCTGATAGGAGAAGAGTCGCATCCGGCCACACATACCACCCCCGATCCGATTCAGATCAATGCGGTCCTGCGGGAGATGGTAGATCACGGTTGTGAATACTGTTTCATGGAGGTCTCTTCTCATGCCATCGACCAGTTTAGGGTCTGTGCCCTGGAATTCAACGGGGGAATCTTTACCAACCTCACCCGCGATCACCTCGATTATCACAAAGATTTCAGGGAGTACCTGGAGGTGAAAAAGCGCTTTTTCGACCAGTTGCCCGAAGATGCATTTGCATTGGTCAACAGAGACGATAAGAACGGACAGGTGATGCTCCAGAACTGCCCGGCCGAACATCATGCCTACAGCCTTCGCTCCCTCTGCGACTTCAGGGGTAAGATCAATGAGATGCACATGGAGGGTTCATCCATAAATATCAACGGGCATGAGGTATGGGTGAAGCTTCCGGGCAGGTTCAATGCAGAGAATCTTTTATGTGCCTTTGGGGCCTCGGTACTGCTTGGACATCACACCGATGAGGTGATCGCAGCTTTAAGTGAACTGAATCCGGTGGTGGGAAGGTTTGAAACATTCCGGTCGGGGAAAGGGATCACAGCCATAGTGGACTACGCCCATACCCCCGATGCATTGCAGAATGTGCTGGAGACCATCCATGAGGTCAATGTGGCCGGAGGGGAGATTATTACCGTGGTGGGTGCAGGGGGAAATCGTGACCGGGGCAAACGGCCTTTGATGGCAAGGATAGTGGCAGAGTTGAGCCACAAAGTGATTCTCACCTCCGACAATCCCAGGGATGAGGATCCGGAGTCCATTCTCGATGAGATGATAAAGGGGATTCCCGAAGAGCTTCTTAAACGTACCATGCGTATTGTCAGCCGCGAGGAAGCCATTCGTACAGCATGCATTATTGCAGGTAACAAAGATATTATCCTGGTGGCAGGAAAGGGTCACGAGCTTACGCAGGAGCTCAAAGGGGAGAAGAGGTTTTTTGATGATATGGCGATACTGAAACAGCATTTAAAGTGATAAACGATGATTTACCACCTGTTTGAATACCTTGAGCAGTTCGATTTTCCGGGAGCGGGAATGTTCCAGTACC
>JAGLPR010000437.1 GCA_023137255.1 Bacteroidales bacterium
ATTCATCGCCTATTCGGCCAGTTACAATGGGAACCAGGATGTTTACGTGATGCCTGCCACAGGCGGGATGCCCACACGGGTGACTTATAATTCGTTTGGCGACAGGATGGTGGAGTGGCACCCCGACGGGAAGCATCTGCTCTTTGCCTCCAAGCGTGAGAGTGGCCGGCAGTCCTTTTCCCAGTTCTACCTGGTGAGCAAGGAGGGTGGGATGCCTGAAAAACTCACCATTCCTTACGGTGAGCTGGCAAGCTATTCGCAGGATGGAAATTCAGTAGCCTATATCACCCGGATTACCGAGAATTACCCTTTTAAGCGGTATCGGGGAGGACTCACCTCCGATGTGTTGATCTTTGATCTTGTGAACAACCAGGCTGAGAACATCACAACCAGTCTCGCCATCGAAGGAAAGCCGGCATGGGTGGGCGAGAAGATTTTCTTTCTCTCTGACAGGGGTGAGAAGATGCGGCTCAATGTGTGGGAATACAACACAGCAGAGAAGAGAGCCACCCAGGTGACTTTCATGGAGGATTTCGATATCTCCTCTCTGTCTGCCAGCAACAGTGAGCTGGTCTTTGAAGCCGGAGGAACGCTTTACCTGATGGATGCAGAGACAAAGGCGTATGAGCCTGTGGAGGTTCATGTGATCAGCGATCTCTCCCTGGAGATGCCACGAAGTGTGGATGTGAGTAAAAACATCAGGAACATGTCGGCCTCGCCCGAAGGAAAACGAATTGCATTTGAGGCCCGGGGCGAACTGTTTAATGTGCCGGTGAAAGAAGGGTATCTTCTCAACCTGACCCACTCCAGCGGAGCTTTTGACATGATGCCCGCCTGGTCGCCCGATGGAAAAAATATCGCTTTCTGGAGCGATCGTTCAGGAGAGTATGAACTCTACCTGCAGGATCCGGAAAAAGAGAAGGATGCGGTGCAGCTTACCAGCCGGGGAAAGGGATTCGGATACCAGCTTTTCTGGTCACCCGACAGCAAGAAGATTGCCTTTGTGGATGAAACCAACGATATCACGGTTCTGGATGTGGAGAGCAAAGAGACCTTCCTTGCCGGGAACTTTCGCTGGAACCTTGGTCATGGCAGAAGGTACGGCTATACCATCGCCTGGTCGCCCGACTCAAAATGGATCGCTTTCACTGAGGGATTGGACAACTCCCATACCGCCATTTTTCTATACAACGTGGAAGAGAAGAGGGCGAGTCAGGTCACCAGCGGTTTTTACGAAGATGCGGGACCAGTGTTCAGCATCGATGGGAAGTACCTCTTTTTTCTTACCGACAGGGGCATGAATGCAGCCTATTCAGACATGGACGACGGAACATGGATCTATCCCAACTCCACAAAAATTGCAGCCATGGCACTTGCCCGTGATTCGGAATCGCTGCTTATGCCTAAAAACGACGCCCTGAACGGAGAAGATAAAAAAGAGGAGAAGAATGAGGAGGGCAAAGAGGAGAAGAAAAAGAGGGAGAAAGAGAAGAACGGGGAGAATAAGGAGGAGCCCAAACAGGAGGTGGTTGAGGTAAAGATCGACCTGGATGAGATGGAGTCACGTCTCGAGATACTGCCTCCTAAGGCAGGGAACATTGGCTGGCTGGCCTCCTTCGAGGGAAAACTGGTCTACCACAGGTCGCCCAATACAGGTTCCGGTTCCAGGTCAGCCTCTCTACACTATTTTGACCTGAAAGAGAGGGAAGAGAAGAGCATTATCTCCGAAGTGGACCGGGCGAAACTGACGGCCGATGGCAAGATGATCCTGGTACGCAGCAAGGGCAAATACGGGATCATCAAACCTGCAGAGAACCAGAAGCTGGACAAACCCGTTCCCACCGGGGACCTGGTGATGGACCTGGTTCCCAGGGAGGAGTGGCGACAGATCTTTCTGGACAGCTGGCGCCGGCACAGAGATTTCTTTTACGATCCCCAGATGCATGGGGTGGACTGGGAGGCCCTGAAAGTGCAGTACGGGGCATTGATAGAGGATGCACGCTCGCGGTGGGACGTGACCTTTGTGGCATCCAACCTGGCTGCAGAACTAAGTGCGGGACATACCTATACTTTTGGAGAGGGTCCTGACCAGGTAAAGAGGGTGCAGACAGGTTTTATGGGCATCGACTGGGAGCTTCACGGAGATGCATTCCGCATCAGCAGAATTATCAAACCGGCCGCGTGGGACACCGAGGTTCGTTCCCCCTTTGATAAAACCGGAGTAAAGGTGAAGGTGGGGGATTACATCCATGCAGTGAACGGGATCCCTCTTGATCCGTCGAAAGATCCCTATGCAGCTTTTGAAGGGTTGTCAGGAAAAACCGTCTCTTTATCAACCAGTACCTCTGGCAATAAAGGGGAGGCGGTGCAGGTGGTAGTCAAATGCCTGAGCCAGGGGGAAGAGACCAGCCTGAGGTATCTTGAGTGGATTGAAAACAACCGCCGCTCGGTGGAGAAGCTCTCGGGAGGCAAGCTGGGATACATCTATATGTCCAATACTGCAAACCAGGGTCAGCTGGAACTGGTCAGGATGTTTTACGGACAACTGGAGAAGGAGGGATTTATCATCGATGAGCGTTTCAACGGAGGGGGACAGCTGGCGGACCGTTTTCTGGAGCTGCTTCAGCGCCCGGTGGTCTACAACCTCCACTGGCGCCATGGAAAGGATCATACCCACCCGGTGAAGACCAATACCGGTCCTATGGGAATGCTGATCAACGGCTGGGCCGGTTCAGGAGGTGACGGGTTGCCCTGGGCATTCCAGGAGCTGGAGGCAGGTCCTATTGTAGGTGAACGTACCCTGGGCATTCTGGTGGGACCGGCTACGGGTCACCAGCTGATCGACGGGGGAGGAATCACGGTCCCCGGTGCCAGGCTCTATGACAATGACGGCCACTGGTTCTGGGAGGGTGAAGGTGTGGCCCCTGACATTGAGGTGTGGGATGATCCCAACATCCTGATCCAGGATCGTGATCCCCAGGTTGAGCGCGTGGTGGATGAGGTATTGAAACTCCTGGAGACAGATCTCCCAAAAATGACACCGGCACCTGCGCGGGAGGATCGCACAGCCAGGGAACTGGGTTCACAGGATTGATCAGAAAAAGTGAGGCTGCCTCAAAATGGGCAGCCTCACGGAGTAGTTTGGAGTTTGTAGTTTAGAGTCTAATGCTAACCCCAAACGTTAGATATGAAACCCCGTAACCCAATTGTACGAAGCCTGCAATATATTGACTGAAATAGTAACGGGCACCAACAAACCCGGAGAAAACAATTCCCCCGGTGGATAGAGGTACATAGATTCCCGGGTCGCCATATTCACTGGCCGAAACGATGTTGTAACCGATCATGGCACCTGCATAGGTGTCCAGTTCATGAATGAAAGGGTAGTGGAACCATCCACCCGCCCCGACAATGAAGTTATGGTAGTTCCATCCAAAAGTCTCCCCATCAGTGTTGAACCTCGATTTAAACAGTGAGTAGCCTGCGTAGCCACCCACGCCGACCACCCCTTTTTTTAATATGCGGTCTGCTACAGCCTGCTCATAAAACACGGAGATGGGAGGAACCCCGGTTGAGTATCCTGTTCCGCTTGCATACAAAGTGCTCCCCAGGCCCATGCCTATGCCAAGCAGTTTGTCCCCCATTTTGAACAAGTTTCGCTGTGCTGAAAGGAATGGTACTGCAAGAAACAATACAATTACAAATGCCAGCGATCGTTTCATTGAGTTTCTTTGATGTTACTTACCTTCCCAATTGGGAAGAACTCTATTAAAATTACAATCT
This sequence comes from Bacteroidales bacterium, assembly GCA_023137255.1. Classification (GTDB taxonomy): domain Bacteria; phylum Bacteroidota; class Bacteroidia; order Bacteroidales. The sequence continues at coordinate 3,784 of JAGLPR010000437.1, forward strand.
TAATTTATAGGTCTCCACAAGAATCCATGGTTTTTTTTTCATCATTTATAAACATTATTGATTAGCCATAAGAGATGCAATCGCAAAACTTAAATATAGGATTTACTGCGCGATTAATTTCTATCTTTAATCCACACAACACAGATCGGTATGAATATAGAAAAACAGCTATTCGGCAATACTCCTGAAGGAAAGGAAGTATTCAAATATACCCTCAAGAATCATAGTGGGATGGAGGTGGATATCATCACCTATGGTGCGATTATCACCGCCATCAGGGTTCCCGATAAAAACAATGAACCGGGAGATGTGGTTCTTGGATTTGATACCCTGGAGGAGTACCTGGGCGATCATCCCTATTTCGGAGCCATGGTGGGGAGGGTGTGTAACCGGGTGGGTAAATCGCGGTTTGAACTGGAAGGAAAGGTATTTAATATTACAGCTAACGAAGGTGCCAACCAGCTTCACGGAGGCACCAAAGGTTTCGATAAACAGGTGTGGACCGCTTACAGCCATAAAACACCCGACCAGATCTCATTGATCCTGGGTTATGAAAGTGCAGATGGAGAGGAGGGATACCCGGGTGCACTGCTGGTGGAAGTAGAGTACGCTCTTGATGATAATAATGAATTGATAATCAGCTATCGGGCTAAAACTGACAAACCTACTCATGTGAACCTGACCAACCACAGCTACTTCAACCTGAATAACTGTGAAGGTACCGTATACCAGCACGAATTAATGATAGATGCGGACCGCATCACTGAACTGAACAGTGAGAGCATTCCCACCGGAACGATCCTTCCGGTGGAGTCCACTCCTTACGATTTCAGGCTTTCCACCGCGATAGGTGAGCGGATTGCCAGGGTGGAACCCGGATACGATATCAATTATGTTCTGGAGATGGATGCTCATGAACTCACCAGGGTGGCTGCGGTATACGATCCGGTATCACAACGAACCATGGAGGTGCTAAGCACCCTGCCTGGAATACAACTCTATACATCCAACCATGTACATGGAATCAGGGGCAAGGGGGGCAAAGTGTATGAGAAACACTGCGCGGTTTGTCTTGAAACCCAGTATTTCCCCGACAGCCCCAACCAAAGCTCTTTTCCCTCCACCGTCCTGATGCCGGGAGAGGAGTATTCAGCGGTCACCATATACCGTTTCAGCAGATAGATGGGCCGGATTATACCATTACTTCTCCTGTTTGCCCTCTTGTCTCAGGCAGTTGCACAGGATCTGCACACCTGTTCCATGCACGGTGAGTACCTGCAGTCGTATGAGAATCCGCTCAATGATCAATGGCTCTCTCAGACCTGGCGGACGGGACCTACCTGCTTGAACTCTCAAGCAGTACCGGAACCTACCAGGAACGCATTGTAAAAATTTCAACCCACTGAACCTTTATCAGCTATGAACCTGAAAAACCTTTTTTTCCTCTGCCTCTTTTTGTTGCTTTTTTCATGTGAAAACGGTTCCCGCTATCCCTATCTCAATACCGGACTTGATTTTGAAACCAGGGCTGAGGACCTGGTCTCCAGGATGACACTGGAGGAGAAGGTGGGCCAGTTAACCCACTATGCCGATGCGGTGGAGCAACTGGGTGTTCCCCGGTACAACTGGTGGAACGAATGTCTGCATGGCGTGGCACGAGCAGGGAGGGCTACGGTCTTCCCACAAGCCATTGGAATGGCTGCCACTTTCGACAGGGAGATGATGCTCCGGATGGCGGAAGTAACAAGCACAGAAGCGAGGGCCAAATATCACGATTTTGCCTCCAGGGAGAAGCGTGGAATGTATCAGGGACTTACTTTCTGGTCGCCCAACATCAATATCTTCAGGGATCCCCGGTGGGGAAGGGGGCATGAGACCTATGGGGAGGATCCCTATCTGACCGGTGAGATGGGGGTTCAGTTTATCAGGGGTCTCCAGGGCGACGACCCACGTTACCTGAAAACGGTAGCCACCTCCAAGCACTATGCGGTCCATAGCGGTCCTGAGCCTTTGAGACATGTATTTGATGCGGTCATCAGCGAGCGAGACTTCAGGGATACCTATCTGCCTGCTTTTAAGAAAACAGTGGAGCAGGGACACGTCTGGTCGGTCATGTGTGCCTATAACAGGTACCTGGGCGAACCGTGCTGTGGAAGCATCCCTCTCCAGGAAGAGTTGCTCCGGGGCGAACTGGGATTCCAGGGGTACATTGTATCGGACTGCGGAGCCATCAGTGATTTTCATTCCGGACACAATGTGGTCGATTCCCGCGAAGAGGCTGCTGCCAAAGGGGTGCTATCGGGGACGGATCTGAATTGCGGAGGACAATATACAGGACTGGTGAAGGCAGTGGAGCAGGGATTGATTGCTGAAACCGACATCGATGTTTCGGTACAGCGACTGATGCTGGCACGGATGAAACTGGGCATGTTCGATCCGGATGCTTTGGTGCCATGGTCGGACCTCTCCCTGGACCTGGTGGCCGGAGAGATCCACAAAGAGGTGGCCCGCGAGATGGCCAGGAAATCAATGGTACTGCTTAAAAATGAAAAGAATACTCTGCCCTTGAGCAGGGAGGTGAAACGGGTAGCCGTGATCGGGCCCAACGCCCACAATGTGTATGTACAGAACGGGAACTACAACGGTACACCTGTGGGACCGGTTAGCGTATTTGAAGGTATTAAAGATAAGCTGGGCGAGAACGCGGAGGTGAGGTATGCCCTCGGCTCTCCCCATCATGAAGGTTTGCCTTTCCTGGTCACGGTACCTTCCGAGGTTCTTTTTACCGACCCCGATCAAAGCATCCCGGGATTGAATGCTGCTTACTACACCAACCTTGAGGCTGCCGGCGATCCACTGTTGGAGAGGACCGACGCCACCCTCGATTTCTACTGGTGGGACGGACAACCACCTGTGGAGGGGCTTACCGATGACAACTACTCGGTGGTGTGGAGCGGAACCCTGGTTCCCCGACGAAGCGGCACCCATGAAGTGGGTGTGAACGGGAAGTTTTTCCGTTTTGTTTTTGAGGGCGATACCTTGATCAGAAACAACAACATCCACCACAGCAATAAAACTTACAGGAGCCTCGACCTGGTGGCCGGAAGAGCCTACGAGGTCAAGGTGGTGATGCAGGACAGTCATGGCGATGCCAACTGCACACTTCACTGGGAAGAACCGGATCTCCCCCTGGTGTGGAAGGCTGTGCAGGCCGCTAACTGGGCCGACCAGGTGGTCATGGTAATGGGACTGACTGCCCGCCTGGAAGGGGAGGAGATGAGGGGTCTCGACCTGGAAGGTTTTAATGCGGGAGACCGGACCTCTCTGGATCTTCCGGCGGTTCAGCGAAACCTCATCCGGAGGATTGCAGCCACCGGCAAACCGGTGACCCTGGTATTGATGACCGGCTCGGCTGTTTCCATTACCCGGGAGCATGAAACAGTTCCTGCGATCCTCCAGGCATGGTATGGGGGTGAGGCAGCAGGAGAGGCAGTGGCCGATGTGTTGTTTGGCGATTACAATCCGGCCGGGAGGCTCCCGGTCACCTTCTACCGTTCGGTGGATGATCTGCCACCCTTTGAGAATTATGATATGGAGGGCAGGACCTACAGGTATTTCACCGGGCCGGTCTTATATCCCTTTGGGTACGGATTGAGCTACACCCGTTTCACTTACGATAACCTGATCCTGGAGAAGGATGAGATCGGTGCGGATGAAACCATCACTGTCAGTGTGGATGTGACCAATTCAGGAGCCATGGACGGAGAGGAGGTGGTGCAATTGTACATCCGGCACCCCGATTCGAAATACAGACGCCCCCTGAAGGATCTCAAGGGATTTGAAAGGGTGTTGGTTAAAGCGGGACAGACCATTGTGATCACCATGGAGCTGGGTCCGGGAGAGCTCTCCTGTTATGATACAGAGCTTGGGGCTTATGTGGTGGAACCGGGAGAATTTGAGATTATGGTCGGGCCCTCCTCCGGGGAGGAAGGGATGCTGCTTACTTCGATGGTAGTCAGGTGACCGGGCCTGATTACACTATCTGTTTCGATCCGTCCCCGATCTCTGCCACATAGAAATCGGCTTTCAGTCCGGTGCGTTTATTATACCCTGTTCCCACTTCGCGGATAAAGGATTCAACTGCATCCTCTCTGACGATGCTGACTGTGCATCCGCCGAAACCTGCACCGGTCATTCTGCTGCCTATGGTGCCTTCCATTTTCCTGGCCTCCTCCACCAGGGTATCTAGTTCCTTTCCGGTCACTTCGTAGTCGTCTCTGAGTGAATCATGCGACTGGTTCATCAGGTGACCGAAGCTTTCCACATCTCCACGGTTAAGTGCTTCAATGGCGGTGAGGGTGCGGTTGTTTTCAGTGATCACATGCCTGGCTCTTTTCCGTTCCACTTCGTCGGTGATAAGGTGAGACAGCTTGTTGAATTCATCCAGTGTCAATTCACTTAAATTCCTGATGTTTTTCCCGGTGCGAAGGGCCTCAACAGCAGATTCACACTGTGCCCTTCGCTCATTGTATTTTGAGTCGGCCAGACCCCGTCTTTTGTTGGTGTTGGCGATGACAATTTTCATCCCCTCCAGGTTCAACGGAATTCTCTCATAATCAAGAGTATCACAATTCAGAAACAGGGCATGCCCGGCAGCTCCCATTCCTGATGCAAACTGGTCCATGATCCCACAGTTTACACCCACAAAAATGTTTTCCGCTTTCTGCGACAATTTAACCAGCTCCATGCGATCCAGTCCGAAACCAAAAATATGGTTCATGGTGAAGGCTGTGACCATCTCGATGGAGGCCGATGAGGAGAGTCCTGCACCGTTGGGGATGTCTCCTGAATAGAGCAGATCGAGGCCCTCAATTTCCCTGGCAGTTTTCCTCAGTTCATTAAGTACCCCTACTGGATAGTTCATCCACGATTTGCCCTCTTTTTCAAAAGGGGTATCCAGGTTCACTTCGCCACGGTGATCAAAATTTGTGGTCGCAAATCGCACCTGGCGGCTCTGGTTTTTCCTGGCAAGAAGATAGGTACCAAATGAGAGAGCGCATGGGAAAACGTATCCCCCGTTGTAGTCGGTATGTTCCCCGATCAGGTTCACTCTGCCCGGTGAGAAGAAGAGGTAAATTTCATCCTCGTGCTCCCCGTATAAACTGATAAAAGTTTCTGTTAGCTGCTCTTTCTTCATGACTGTAGATGATTTTGGACAGCCAAATGTAGAAAAAATTATCTGTTCAGGTTTCTGTGGGCCAATTTTACTACTTTAGGCCATATGTCCCCCGATACTCTATACAGAAGGGCCTGGGTCTATGCAGGAATCGTTGTATTCTCTGCGCTTTTTCTTTTGCCTTTTCTGGGTTCGGTACACCTGTTTGACAGCGATGAAACCAATTATGCCGAGTCGGCCAGGGAGATGATCGTCACTGGTGATTATCTCACCGTACAAATAGATTATGAACCTTTTCCGGAGAAACCCCCGCTTTTTTTCTGGCTTCAGGTTCTCTCCATGAAACTATTTGGGATCAATGAGTTTGCGGCCAGGTTTCCCAACCTGATTTGCGGGATTCTCTCCCTGGTGATGCTCTATTTTCTGGGCAGACAGGTCTACAGTCACCGGTTCGGGTTGTTGTGGATCCTCTCTTACGGTGCCGCTGTTCTTCCTTTTTTCTTTTTTAAATCGGGGATCATTGATCCCTGGTTCAACCTCTTTATTTTCATGGGTATTGCCAGGTTCATTTTTTACTTCGATCCCCTGAAGGCGCGAACCAGGGTCCGGAACCTGATCTTCTCTGCCCTGTTTTTCGGACTGGCTACACTCACCAAGGGTCCGGTTGCCGTGCTGATTTTTATGCTCTGTTTTCTTTTATTTCTGAGCCTGAAGCGGTTCCGGATCTCCACCTCCACGTCGCATGTTGTGCTTTTTACGCTGGTTCTTGCGCTGGTGGGGGGCAGCTGGTTTCTGTTCCAGGCCATCAATGGAAACACCAATATCATCAGGGATTTCATCACCTACCAGTTCCGGCTTTTCACATCCGACAGCAGTGTGCATGACGGTTTTTTTGCTTACCACATCGTGGTCCTGCTGGTGGGGGTTTTTCCTGCTTCGGTGATCGCCATGAAAAGCTTCACAAAAAAATCAGAAAATACAGAACTGCAGCGACTTTTCAGACAATGGATGTATCTGCTCCTGGGGGTGGTTATTGTTCTCTTTTCCCTGGTAAATACCAAGCTGCTCCATTACAGTTCACTGGCCTATTTTCCGCTGACTTTTCTGGCTGCCTGGGTATGGGAAAAATGGCTCGACAGGAAAATAGAGATCGGTGGATGGCAGGTGGTACTGATCTTTTTGATTGCACTTTTCTTATCCTTGGCAGCCATTTCCTTTCCTCTTCTCACCGATCACTACGATTGGCTCTTAAGCCTGGATTTTAAATTCCTGGGACCCTTTTCAAGGGCTGCACTTCAAAGGGATGTTCATTGGAGCGGCTATGAATTTTTCATCGGCCTCTTCCTGATCATCGGGGTCATTGTCGCCTCTGTTCAGATCCTCCGGAGAGACAGGAGCGGAATGATGATCCTGCACCTGGTGGTGCTGCTGTTTGTCTTTGCTTCCACCTCTGTATTCACCGAGCGGGTGGAGGGTTACACACAGCGGGTGGCCATAAAGTTTTATAAAAGTCTGCGTGGACAGGATGTCTATGTGAATACACTTGGATTCAAGAGCTATGCACACCTTTTCTATTTTGAAAAGCCACCGTCCAAGGAAGATGATAGCCTGGAGCGTTTGATGAACGACGAACTGGAGAAGGATGCCTACTTTGTGATGCAGGTGAATAAAAAGGAGATATTTCTTGAACGCTATCCCGAACTTGAGGTGCTTCTCGAAAAGTACGGCTATCTGTTTGCTGTGAGACGTGCTGCTCCTTCGGATCCGTAATAATATTTAACCAACTCATATAAATCATCATGAAGAACTTCCTGTTATTTATTTTCCTGATTCCCTGCTTGGGGGCGTGTAGCCTGGCACAAAACAAGGAGCAGGTAATGCTTGAAGTGCAAGAAGAGCAGCAAAGAGTTGAGGTGCACATTGGAGGAGAGTTGTTTACAAGCTACCGCTACGATGCGGAGCTGGAGAAACCGGTGCTTTACCCGGTTTATGCCCCGGGGGGAATCGCGGTGACCCGGGGGTTTCCGCTGGAACCAAGGGCGAAAGAGCGGATCGATCATCCTCATCATGTGGGATTATGGTTCAACTTTGGTGATGTGAATGGTAAGGATTTCTGGAACAACTCGCTTGCCGTTCCGGCCGAAAGAAAGGGGCACTATGGCAGGATCATTCATTTGGGGATAGTGAAGGCAATATCCGGTGAGAACCAGGGGGTGCTTGAAGTGAAAATGGAATGGGTAGCTCCGGACAATGACCAGGCAGAGAAGCTGCTCGGGGAGCATACCACCTTCCTGTTCAGTGGCAATGATGGAATTCGCATGGTGGACAGAATCACCAGACTGACAGCGATCGCCGACAGTGTGGTTTTTACAGATAACAAAGAGGGAATGCTGGCCATTCGGGTGGACAGGGCATTTGAACACCCCTCAGAGAGTCCGGCACTCTTTACCGATGCATCGGGGAACCCTACCGAAGTTAAGGTACTGGACAATGAAGGGGTGACAGGATGGTACAGGAATAGTGAAGGAGACGAAGGTCCGGATGCCTGGGGCAAGAATGCAAGTTGGGTAAAATTGTCGGGAACCAAAAAAGACCACACCAGCTCCATTGTAATTATGGATCATCCGGATAACATCAATTATCCGGCTTGCTGGCACGCCAGGGGATATGGTCTTTTCTCCATCAACAATCTGGGACGTCAGGTGTACAACAAAGAGTTGGAACGGTTTCAGTTGCTCCTCCAAAAAGGGGAAAGCATCACTTTCAGACACCGCTTTGTGGTAGCTTCAGGCGACCTGGACGATGAGAAGATCGGGGGGCTTTACAAGGATTTTACTTCAGAGTGACGACCTGGCCCAGGCGGCTGCTTTCATAGGCAGCCTCAATGATCCGGATCACATCCCTCGCCTGATCAGGGGTAACGATCAGGGGAGTACCTTTTCGGATGGCATCATGCACATTGTCGTAGTACTCGAGGTAGTTTCCTGGCACCAGCGGATATTCGCCCTCCAGATGTTCCCCATTAAAATCGGTATGTATTTTCGCGTGACTGAACCCTGGGTCCACCCCCCATCCTTTGGATCCGGGGACAATTCCGGCCTTCAGATCCCGCTCCTGGGGATCGGTTCCCCAGGCCAGGAAGCTGCCCTCTGTCCCATGGAGCATAAAACTGGGACCCGGTTCCTTCACCAGGTAACTGGATCGCAGCATGCATTTGAATCCGGGATAGTGCAGGAACAGGTCATAGCTGTCGTCGGTAAGGGCACCGTCACGCAGCATGCGGGTATCGCAGAACAACCTGTCGGGCATGCCGAACAGGTTCAGCGCCTGGTCCACCAGGTGTGATCCCAGGTTGTATAGGGTTCCTGTACCGTTGGCCTGGTCTTTCCACGACTCCTTCACATAATTTCGGAACCGGTCGAAATGGACCTCAAAATCGACCAGGCGTCCCAGCTTACCGGAGCGGATTACCTCCTGTACGGTGAGGTAAACGCCATCCCACCGCCTGTTATGAAATACGCTTAGTATCACACCCTGTTGATCAGCCTGATCCATCAACTGCTCTGCATCACTCGCTTTCAGGGTGAAAGGTTTCTCCACCACCACATGCTTGCCGGCCTCCATGGCCCTGGTAGCCATATCCATGTGGAGATGATCGGGGGTGTTGACCACCACCAGTTCAATTTCCGGGTCGTCGATAATCGCCTGGTAATCTCTCACCAGTTCAGCTCCCGGGTGTAAGCCTTCCGAATCGTTCCTGTTTCTTTCCAGAATCTTAGTAATTTTAAAACCGGGATGGGCTTCGAGTAGCGGACCGTGAAAGACCAGGCCCGACATTCCGTAGGAACTAAGTGCGGTGTGTATCGGCTTCATGATGGTGGATTTTGAAATTCCAAATTAGCAAAAAATGACGGACCTGCGCAATGTAATAATTTGCTTAATCGCCGGGGGACTCTTTTCCGCATGTACTTACCGGTTCTATCCATCTGAGTGTCAGAAACCGGTGGCCGGTAAGCTGGTAAAACATACCAGACTGGATACGATTCTGTCTGAAAACAGCGGACTCCTGTGGATGGAAGGTCATTTCTGGACCTTCAATGACAGCGGTGGTGAACCTGCCCTGTTTAAAGTGGATCCTGAAAACGGCAGTGTGATCCGCAAAACCATCATTCGCAATGCTGTTAATGTGGATTGGGAGGACATTGCCATGGATGC
>JAGLPR010000438.1 GCA_023137255.1 Bacteroidales bacterium
AAACAGCTGAAATCACATGAGTGTGGATCAAAGGGTATTCGATGGTGGAAAACTTATTCCACTGGTGGAGGAGTTCTATACCATCCAGGGGGAAGGGTACCATACGGGGAAGGCGGCCTACTTTATCAGGGTGGGGGGATGTGATGTAGGTTGCAGCTGGTGCGACACCAAGTTTTCATGGAATCCTTCTCTGCACCCGGTAGTTCCTGCAGAGCAGATTGTGGAACATGTGATGGAACATCCTGCGGCTGCAGTGGTGGTGACCGGAGGGGAACCATTGATGGTCAACATGGACTACCTGACCCGCTTGCTGAAAGAGAAGGGTATTGAAACCTTCCTGGAGACCAGCGGAGCCTATGAGCTTTCCGGAATGTGGGATTGGATCTGCCTCTCTCCAAAGAAGAGTGCTCCTCCGGTAGAATCACTGTTCGGTGAGGCCGATGAGTTGAAGGTGATCATTACCTCTGAAGAGGATCTGGAGTGGGCCCTTGCAAACGGTTCAAAGGTAGCTCCTCACTGTAAGTTGTACCTGCAGCCCGAGTGGAGTCGGCGTGAGCAGATACTTCCGAAGATTATCGAATTTTCCAAAAAGAACCCGCGCTGGATGATCTCCATACAATCGCACAAATACATGAGGATCCCTTAGTTTGAGGCGCATTAGAAACATATGGCTGATTGTTTTTCTGATTCTGGTTCCGCAGCTCCGGGCCCAGTACTACAGCTCCGGTTCCAACAAAGCCATCAAGAGGTTTCAGGAGGCCAGGAGCTGTTTTGAAACCGGCGATCTGACCTGTGCCGAGGAGGCACTTATAAAGGCCATCAAGGCAGATGACCAGTTTATGGAGGCGTACCAGCTGCTGGCCCAGATCTGTTTCGATCAGGGGCGTCTGGAGGAGGCCATTGCCTGGTATTCCACTACCCTGGAGATCGATCCTGAAGGCAATCCCGAGGGCTACAGGCTGCTGGCCGGACTGGTTCTTTATTCAGGAGATTATGAGAGGTCGCTGGGACTGATTGAGCAATACCTCGATTTTCCTCCCCCGGAGGTGAAGAACCGGAATGCGGGGGTGGTCCTGAAGCAGAAATGTCTTTTTGCCATGGAGGCGGTGCAGAACCCGGTTCCCTTCGAACCTGAGAACCTGGGGAGTGCTGTGAATTCGGAATACAGCGAATACTGGCCCTCTCTTTCGGTGGATGAAAAAATCCTGATGTTTACCGTGATGTTGCCTGGCGGGTCTGCCTCAGGTGAGGCGTTCTATCTGCATGAGGACTTCTTCTACTCCATCCGGTCGGAGGGATCGTGGAGACCGCGTGTCAATGCAGGAGCACCACTGAACACGCCCGACAACGAAGGTGCCCAGTCCATGACAGCAGACGGAACAACGCTCTGGTTCACAGCCTGCAACCGACGTGACGGACAGGGAATGTGTGATCTATATATCTCGAAACTTGAAAACGGACAATGGAGCGTTCCTCTTAATCCGGGAGCCCCACTGAACACCCGGTACAGTGAAAAACATCCTGCTGTTACGGCCGATGGCCGCAGACTCTATTTCACCTCTAACCGTCCAGGTGGATCGGGATCATATGACATCTGGATGTCCGAAAAAACCGGGGAGGAGTGGAGTGCTCCCGTAAATCTGGGCGATTCGGTCAACACCCCGGGTCTGGAGCAGTCACCCTTTATACATCCCGACCAGCAGAGCCTCTATTTTTCATCCAACGGCTGGCCCGGCATGGGGCAGGGCGACCTTTATCTATCGCGGCTCGACCGGAGCTGTGGCTGGTCGGAACCTGAAAACCTGGGATATCCCATCAATACCCATCACGATGAGATCGGTCT
>JAGLPR010000439.1 GCA_023137255.1 Bacteroidales bacterium
CGATGATCATCAGTCCCACTTTAAACAAGGGATCAATGTGGATGGAGCGTGCAATGAGCCAGGCAATCACCGGGAGAAGTACCATCTGACAGCAAAGCCCTACGATAACAGCTTTCGGCTGTATAAATATATTACTGAAATCACGATCGGTCAGAGAGAGACCCATTCCCAGTGTGATAATCGCAAGTGTGATGGGAAGGAAATATTCAGAAAAGAGGGATTGCATGCACTGAAGATATAAGAAAATTATTTATACCGTTTAAAAATAGTATCAATCTTTTTTAAAACTCTCTGCATAACAGGTCTGAGTTGCTATTTTACAGTTAAGGTTTTAAATTGCATATGTACCCCGTTGAGCTTAAGTATAAAACTAACCTGGACCATTCATGAGAAATGTCTCAAGACTGTCATTTTCCCTGATTTTCCTGGCTTCTTTTGTTTTCCTCTCTCCCCCTGCATTGGGAGAAGATGGAGAACATGGCAAAGACCACTCCAAAGAGCAGTTGATGCGTGGCGAACGCCTGTTTTATGGATTGATAGATGGAAAATTTGAATCGAAAGCGTGTGCCGCTTGTCACAATACGGTGGAGATCGACACATTTAACTGGAATCCCAATGCATGGGAGATAGCCCATAAATACAAAGAGAAAAGCCTTGAGGAGTTTCAGAAGGCGGTTCTGAACCCCACGGGTCAGACCATGTCGGTGATGCATCAGACCTTTCATTTGAATGAGAGTGATGTGGAGCTGCTCAAACTTTTTCTGGACGAATTTGAAACCACCGGGTTGACAAAGCAAAAGCCTGTGATCAATAAGATCTTCCTGTTCCTGTTGCTGGGTGTGGTACTTACATGGGTCCTCCTCGATATCTTTTTCTTTAAGAAAGTGAAAAGGTGGTATATCCTGGGGATCATCTTTGTGGTAGCAGTAGGTTGGCAGGTAAAACTGCTCTATGAAGCGGGAACATCACTGGGAAGGCAGGAGAACTATGAGCCCGACCAACCAGTCAAGTTCTCCCACGTGGTTCACGCCTCCGATAACCAGATAGACTGCCAGTATTGTCATACCTCGGCCGGACACTCCAAATCGGCCGGCATTCCCGACGTGAATATCTGCTGGAACTGCCACTCTATTGTACGTGAAGGAACCTACTCAGGAAAGCACCAGATCAGCAAGGTGGTGGATGCCTATGAGCAGGGAACCCCCATACATTGGATCAGGATCCACAACCTGCAGGACCATGTCTTTTTCAGTCACGCACAACATGTGACAGTGGGGGGAATTGAATGTGCCACCTGTCACGGCCCCATTGAAGAGATGCACAGGGTAAGGCAGGTCACTGATCTCAGCATGGGCTGGTGCATCAATTGTCACCGTGATACGGAAATTCAGTTTTTTGACAACAAGTTTTACGAGCAATACGAGGAGTTACATAAGAAGATGAAATCTGGTGAGATTGACCGGATTACTGCTGAACTCACAGGTGGAACCGAATGCTCCAAGTGTCACTATTAAACCCAGTTTAACCCATGGAAAAGCAGTGGAGAAGTATTGAAGAGTATAAGCACGGCAGGAACCGGGAAGAGGAGCGTGGCACCGAAGCCTTACACAAAAATGCTGTGCTGGATGTGCTCGACAGCAAAGTGGTGGATGCCACTGGCTCACGTCGCGACTTTCTGAAACTATTTGGATTCAGTGTGGCCACCGCCGCGGTGGTCAGCTCCTGCGAAAAGCCGGTTCAGAAAGCCATTCCTTATCTGATCAAGCCCGAAGAAGTAATCCCGGGGAAGGCCAGTTACTATGCATCAACCTTTTTTGACGGTACCGAATATTGCAGTGTCCTGGTGAAGGTTCGAGACGGACGGCCCATCAAAATTGAGGGAAACCAGCAGTCGCCCGTTTCCCGTGGAGGAACCAGTGCCCGGGTTCAGGCCTCGGTGTTGAACCTGTATGACGATGCCCGTTACAAAGAGCCAAAGGTGGACGGCAAGGTGACTGACTGGAAATCTCTGGACAATATAATGTGGAAGAGGCTGGCGGAAGGTGGTCGGACCGTACTAATCACCCCCACAGTAATCAGTCCCTCGACCAGGGAAGTTATCCGGATTTTCCTGCAGGCCTACCCCAATAGCCAATGGATCCAGTACGATGAGATCTCTGCATCAGGGATCCGTGAGGCTCACAAGGAGGTCCTGGGTGCACCAGTTATTCCTGGTTACCATTTTGACAAAGCTGAGTATATCCTCTCCTTCGAAGCCGATTTCCTGGGAACCTGGATCGCTCCGGTGGAGTTTGCCAGGGATTATGCATTTACCCGCGACGTGAGCAGCAAGAATCCGCATATGTCAAAACATGTGCAGGTAGAATCGGTACTCTCCATGACCGGTTCCAATGCCGACCAGCGCATGCAGACTACCCCTGCCGAATCGGTCCGGATGATTGCCTCGATCTATAACAAACTGGCAGGGGCCACCGGTCACCCTGGTGTCTCTGCTCCTCCGGGTGTGCCAGATGTGGAGAAACTGGTGGCCGACCTGCTCAATCACAAGGGGAGGTCCATTGTGGTGAGCGGTTCCAATGATCCCGATGTACAAAAGATGGTGGCCGGGATCAATTATATGTTGGATAACTACGGTTCTACACTTGACCTGGAGCGGACCATTCAGTTGAAGCAGGGAGACGATGCAGAATTCTTCAAGTTTGTCATGCAACTGCAGAACGGACAGGTGGATAACCTGCTGATGGTCGATGTAAATCCGGTCTATAGCCTGGGTGGATTTGATGCCGTAAAAAAGGCAGGATTTACTGCCTACCTGGGTTGTGCCCTGAACGAAACGGCCGAGGCTTGCCAGATACTCTGCCCCAGTCACCATTTCCTGGAGTCGTGGGGAGATGCCGAACCCATCAAAGGTTCCTTCAGCCTTCAACAGCCCTGCATAAGTCCAATCTTTAATACCAGATCCTACCAGGATTCTCTGATTGTTTGGGCAGGCCGGCACCGATCCTACCGCGATCTAGTGCAATACTGGTGTGAGAACAGCATAGCTCCCAAGGAGTCGCAAGGGGACAAAGATTGGTGGGTAAAAACCTTGCAGGCCGGGTACTTTGAGGCAGCTGCAAGCGACCCTGCAGCCATAGAATTTACCCCCCCGGCCGTGGCGGTTAACCCGGTGGAACGGGGCCTCACATTGACCCTTTATTCCACTGTGGCTCTGAATGACGGAAGGTATGCCAACAATCCCTGGTTACAGGAATTACCCGACCCGGTGTCCAAAGTGTGCTGGGACAATTACCTCTCTGTTTCTCCTGCCGATGCGGCTGAGCTGGGTCTGGAAGATGAGATGGTGGTGACCGTCGACGGAATCGAACTACCGGTGATCGTGCAGCCGGGACAGGCGAAAGGGACTGTCTCCCTGGCCCTGGGCTATGGCCGGACAAAGGCGGGTAAGGTGGGGGATAAGCTTGGGATCAATGCCTTTGGATGGGTGGTCAACCATTTTGGATACCGCACCTATACCAACGACAGGATAAAACTGGAGGTCACCGCGCTTACCTATCCCATTGCACGTACACAGACCCACCATACCATGGAGGGGAGACCCATTGTGCGTGAGACTACACTGGAGGAGTTCCGGGAGGATCCCTCGGCAGGGAACCATTTTCACCTGGAGGCCGAGGCACATCACCAGACCCTCTATCCGGAGGCAAAGTTTGACGGTTACCACTGGGGAATGGTGGTGGATCAGAACAAATGTACCGGGTGTAATAACTGCGTGGTTTCATGCATTGCCGAAAACAATATAGCTGTGGTGGGTAAAGAGGAGGTGAAAAAGCGGAGAATCATGCACTGGATGCGCATCGACCGCTACTTCAGCGATCATCCCGACAACCCAAAGGTGTTCCACCAGCCTGTGATGTGTCAGCATTGCGACAATGCCCCGTGTGAAAATGTTTGTCCCGTTTCGGCCACCATGCACAGCAATGAGGGATTGAACCAGGTGGCCTATGTGAGGTGTATCGGGACCAAGTATTGCATCAACAATTGTCCCTACCGGGTAAGGAGGTTCAACTGGTACAAATACATTAAGAATAATGAATTCGATTTCAATCAGAACAGCGACCTCTCCCGCCTGGTATTGAATCCCGATGTGACGGTTCGCGAACGGGGTGTGGTGGAGAAGTGCACCCTCTGCGTGCAGCGCATCCAGGAGAAGAAGCTTGAAGCCAAACTGGAGGGAAGGGCCCTGAAAGATGGAGAGGTGCAGCCGGCCTGTGTGCAGTCGTGTCCCTCGGGAGCCCTGGTATTCGGGAATATGAACGATCCGGAATCGAAGGTGAGCAAACTGAAGAAACAGGAGCGCAATTACCACCTGTTGGAGCAACTCCATACCCTTCCTTCGGTGGGGTACCTGACCAAAGTGAGGAACGTTGAACCGGAGCCGGGCGACAGCAGGCATCCGGATACAGGTGAACATGCCGGAGATGAACAACATGGATAACAAACTAAACAGGATATATGTATAATACGGAAGTCAGGGGACCGCTGGTGCTGGGAAATAAATCGCTCAGCCAGATCACGGCCGACATTACCTCACCGCTTTATGTGCGGCCCAAATTCTGGTGGCTCGTGGGACTGGGGATAAGTTCCATCATGATGCTGTTGGGATTCTGGGCCATCTATGTGACCATT
>JAGLPR010000044.1 GCA_023137255.1 Bacteroidales bacterium
TCCCTGATGGAGTACCTCTGATCCCTTAAGATTTTTTTCAGGATCCTTTGCCAGGGGTTTCACTGAGGCGGAAGCTGCTGGTTACACCGATGTAATGCATCTCCACCACTTTGAAAAGCACCAGTTTGGTCATCAGCGTCACCAGCTCTTTTCTTTGGTATCCCATGTCGCGCTGGATCTTTGAAAGCGAGACCCCCTCTTTTTCCTCCAGGTACCGAAGCAGCATCTCTTCACTGCGGGTAAATTCCAGCAGCCTTCCACGTTCCCTGTCTGCCTCCTTCCAGATCTGTAGCTGTACAATACCAGCCAGGGCATTCTGATCGGCCACCCGTACATAGGCCATCCACCGCTTGTCGTAATCGCGGGCATAGACCGGCTTGTTTTTTACGGCTGGGATGTAGATCTCCAGGACACTTTTCCCTTCGATCATGTAGTTGCGGGGTTTGAACTGCACTTCCGGTTTGCAGTAGAGTGTGGCTGCCGATTCGGCCATGTAGTACTCCTCGTCGGACCGCACCCCGGCGATCCTGCCGTTGTCTTTGACCCCGATCAGCAGGCGGCCCCCAACCGTATTGGAGAAAGCAGAGAGGGTTTTTGCGATTTTGCGGGCATCGCTGATCTCAAATTTGAAATCGAGCTCCTGGTGTTCCCCTTCCTCAATTAGTGAGCGCAGGTATCTCTGATCGGCCTGTTCCATCTGATACAAATTTACTAACTTCAATCCGAATGTCATGATAAAATTCTGCTATGAAACATTTTACCTTTTTGTTGCTGATTGCATGGGCTCTGCTTACTGCCTGTGATACCACCACTCCAACCGTTGAACAGGGATCGCTCCCCAACATTGTGGTGGTCTATTGCGATGACCTGGGTTACGGCGATCTTGGCTGTTTTGGGAACGAGGTGATTCACACTCCTAACATCGACCGGATGGCCGGGGAAGGGATGAAATTCACCGAGTTCTATTCAGCCTCACCGGTCTGTTCCCCCTCCAGGGCGGCCCTGCTTACCGGCCGGATCCCGCAACGGATGGGAATCAACAGTGTCTTTTTCTCCCGCTCCTTTACCGGGATGCCGCTGGAGGAGGTCACCACGGGCAATCTGCTGAAATCGGTGGGTTACGCCACCGGGATTGTGGGAAAGTGGCACCTGGGTCACCGGGAGAAATTCCTTCCCCTGCAACGTGGATTTGATGAGTATTTCGGAATACCCTACAGCAACGATATGCAAAGCGCGGTCTACATTGAGGGGAACGAGGTAGTGGAGTTTCGTCCCGACCAGCACTTCACCACAAGGACCTATACAGAAAAAGCTTGTGATTTTATTGACCGCCATGCCGGTGCCCCGTTCTATCTCTACCTGGCACACTCCATGCCCCATGTACCCATCTACGCCTCACCGGAGTTTGACGGCCGGTCGGGGAACGGAATCTATGCCGATGTGATCGAGGAGATCGACTGGAGCGTGGGAGAGGTGCTGAAGAAGCTGGAAGAACATGGCGTGCTCAATAATACACTTGTAGTCTTCTCCAGCGACAATGGTCCCTGGCTCGCTATGCGTGAACATGGCGGTACCGCCGGGATCCTGCGTGAGGGCAAGCAGTTCACCTTTGAAGGGGGACAACGGGTGCCCACCCTGGCCATGTGGCCCGATGTGATCAAGGGAGGATCGGTGTATGACAATATCGCGCTGATGATGGACTGGTTCCCCACCTTTGCGGAGATCTCAGGGGCAGAGGTGCCTTCCGACCGCGATTACGACGGGGAGAGCATCCTGAAGGTACTGGATGGATCGGGCGTGCGTGAAGGGAAGGAGTTTCTCTACTACAACGGTGCCGATTTGCAGTGTTACAGGAACGGTGAGTGGAAACTGAAGCTGCCTTACAGGGGATTCCACGGATCCAACGGGAAAAAGGCGGTGGCTCCCCACGACACCCTGCTGTTCAACCTGAAAAGCGATCCCGGCGAACAGGTGAACCTGGTGGAGAGTAATCCCGAGCAGTTGACCGAGATGGTGGAACTGATGGAAGCCTACAGAGTATCCAAGGGAACACTGCCCCCCTCACTCGATATCGGGGCAGGTGGCGACCATTCCCACAACACCTACCTGGTGGCAAAATATGGGAAGAACTTCAATTATGTAGAGTGGTAGCGGTCCGCAAACCGCTGCTTAATCCTCGTGCCAGGGCAGGAACCTGGGCAGATTGGTTTGAACCAGTTTGGGTGGTAAGGGATTGAGATTTTCTCCGTTCAGCACCTTTTCATAGAGAGGAAG
>JAGLPR010000440.1 GCA_023137255.1 Bacteroidales bacterium
CTGAGACAGTAAGGATCTATAGTGCAGACAACTCATATCTGATCACAGGACTGCCCCTCCCCCTTCACAGGCCATCCTTTGCCCTTGGAGAGGGAAACTGGTACTGGCGCCGGAGATCGGTCACAATCGACGGGACGGTTTCTCTTCCCTCTCCACCGCTTCAATTCAGAGTTTCCGAAAAAAGCATTGATTACCCGGTTCCTCCTGTAAAAGAGTTACTCAACCGGATCCCGGACAAGCACCCAAGGCTCTTCATCAGGCCGGAAAATCTGGATAGTTTACAGTCGCTTCTCAATATAAGTGAACCTCACAGGGATCTTTATGCCCGTATTTCCAAATATGCCGACACGCTTCTGCTTCTCCCAATTAATCAGGAACCCGGACCTGTTCCCCGGGAAGGAGAGAACTGGTACCATATATGGCGAGACTATTATGATCAGGCCAGGAAATCGGGTCAGGTTCTTGACTTTCTCAGTTTCTGCTATATGATGACCGGTGAAGAGAAATATGCAGAGCGTGCCCGGCAATGGTTGCTCACTTTTGTGCAATGGGACCCTGAAGGGAACAGCTCCATGGCCGCCAATGATGAAGTGGCCATGCCCATATTACTGAATGGTGCCCGGGCCTACGACTGGTTATATGATTATCTGAGCGAAGAAGAACGTTCAGCCATCAAAAAGATGCTTGTGATCAGGGGGGAACAGGCTTTCTCCGTATGGCAGAGCCGCGATTATCACTACAGACCCTATATCAGCCATCCGACCAGACTGGTCAGTTATATGACCCAGGTAGGAACCATTCTGTATGGTGAGGCCCCTGAGGCAGAAAAGTGGCTCAGTTACCTTATTCCTATAGTTACTACGTTTTACCCGGCATGGGGAGGAAGCGATGGTGGTTACTCAGAAGGCCCCAGTTACTGGCTGATGTATTTCAATTACATGCTGCAATCTGCCCATTGCATTCAGAGTGCCATGGACCTCGATATATTAAAAAAAGACTTCTACAGAAACAGTGGCTGGTATAAAATATATGCCTATCCCTACTATGCTGCCATGCGTCCTTTTGGAGACACCGGCATCGGGCATTACTGGACGGCCAATAAGATGAATCTTTACCGCCTGGCTACAATCTATAATAATTCATATTTCCGCTGGCGGGCAGATATGAGTAAGCCCGATAAAATGCCTGTAGCTGAAACAATGATTCCCACTGGTATCATGAGCTTCTTCTGGTTAAATGAAGGTCCGGATGCGGTTCAACCAACTCCTCCTGAGAACTTGCCGGGATCCCGCCTCTTTCAGGATATAGGCCTGGTTGCCTTTCATGAAGATCCGGGGAATCCTGATGAGACCTATTTCCTTCTGAAAAGCTCTCCCTATGGTGCTTGGAGCCATGCCTATGCAGACCAGAACTCATTTTATATCCAGGGATTCGGGGAAGCCCTTGCCATCCAGTCGGGGTACTACCCACATTATGGCCATCCCCACCATAAAGAGTGGACCTGGGAAACAGATGCCCATAACTCTGTCCTGGTGAATGGCTTGGGTCAAAAAATACGAGACAGAGGTTCAAGAGGAGAGATCATAGAATTCAGAAGAGGAAACGGAGAACCGGGTAGTGTGGATTACGCAGCAGGAGATGCCACTGCAGCCTATTCGGGCCGTCTGGATAAATTTATCCGTCATGTGTATTACACGCGACCCAGGGACTTTCTTATCATCGATGAGCTCGAAGCTCCCGAACCGGTCCGCTACGACTGGCTGTTGCATTCCCTTGAAAAGATGGAAATTGATCAAAAGAACAGAGAGCTTACCATTCGAAAAGGAGAAGCCATGCTGGTCGTGCAATTTATCTCACCTGAGAACCTCAAATTCTCACAAACCAATAAATTTTCAGTTGAACCCGGACTCTCTTATCCTGAAGGCTTTGCTTATCCCGACCAGTGGCACCTGACTGTATCTACCACAAAAAAAACTGAAGCGGCAACCTTTATCGTTAAGATGAAAGTCAGGTCGACAGAAGATTAAAAATTGAAGATAAATATCAGAGCGATATACCTGAATGGGCCTTAAATTCTGATATATATTTTGTTTTTATGAAACCAGTGGGTTATATACCACAGCAGAAACAGCACAATAGCGCTGGTCAGTATGGTTGCCGTTAAGGTTCCCATCCAGCCAAACAGTAAAAAGGTAAAAGGATGAATGACAGACTCGATTAATACCGCACCACCCACATGGGCAAACAGATAAATAAACAGGGGATTCAGTCCCACGACCCTGAAAAACAGCGACCATTTTTGCCGCTTTTTCATATCAATCAACCAGTAGGAAAAAGCCAGGGTCAGAAGTGTCCACCCTCCACTTACAATCACAAAAGATGAGGTACTGATTCTCTTAATAATGGGTGTAACGGGATTAAGTCCATACCCCACTACCACACCGATCACACCGGCTATAATCAAAATCTTTAGCTTCTGGACTGCCGTCCGCTTACTCATCAGCAACTGTCCGGCCAGCACACCCCAGATGGTATGGGCTGTGGTTGGAATCGCATTAAACGATACCCAGTGGCCTCTCAGGTTAGCTCCCCCATATTGCAGATCCAGCCAGGTTCCGAAATTCTCATTGGCAACGAAGGGATGATTGAAACCTTCCACAGGAAAACCCCGATAAATAATCTCTGTAAGCGCAATCAAGAGAACGGAGAAAAGGATTTGCACTTTGGCCGGTTTGTTCATTATCAAAAAGGCCAGAATGTAGGTCACAGAAAGCTGTGCAAGTACATTCTGGAATTGAAATACAATTTTTCCGGAACCGATACAATGGAGAGCCCAGCCAAGAAATAAAAGTATAAAAGCCCTTTGAAAAGCGTGCCTGGTAATCTGGGAACGGCTTTGACCACGCTTTTTGCGATTGGACAGGGAATAGGGCATGGCAACCCCCACAATAAACATAAAATAGGGCTGGATCAGATCCCAGAAACGAAGGCCGTTCCAGGGATGATGCTGGAATTGCTCAGCAATCACATAGATAAAAGATCCTTCAAGCGCAGGATCGTGCAAAAAAGTGAAAAAGTGGGTAAATTCAGCAATCAATAAAAACATGGTCGCTCCCCGGAAAAAATCAAGCGACAATAACCGTTCCGGGCTATGGGAGGAATCGGGATTTTTCATACAAATCAAAAATACTTTAAGCTAAGGTAAATACAATCAGTTTATGTAATCATCCTGCTACAGATTCACCTTCAGGCTTAGCTCTTTAAGTTGTTCTTCAGAGATGGTAGAGGGGGTATCGATCATGACATCGCGGCCCGAATTGTTCTTTGGGAAGGCGATCGCATCACGGATCGATTCAATGCCTGCAAAGAGAGCCACCCAGCGGTCAAATCCAAAGGCGATCCCCCCGTGTGGCGG
>JAGLPR010000441.1 GCA_023137255.1 Bacteroidales bacterium
CTGGGACATAAGGACGATATCGTTGCAGTAAAAGATGGTTATGCCAGGAACTACCTGATTCCAAAAGGATTTGCCATCAATGCTACAGCACAGAATAAAAAGGTTCATGAAGAGATTCTTCGCCAGCGTGCCCATAAAGAGGAGCAACTGAAGGAGGCTGCCATGAAACTGGCTGACGAGCTGAAGAAGGTAAGCCTGACCATTGGTGCCAAGACCAGTACAAAGGGTAAGATCTTCGGTTCAGTGAACACCATTCAGATTGCTGAAGCACTGAATGAGAAAGGATTTGAACTGGAGCGGAAAAACATATCCATCAAAGATGACCTGATTAAGGAGGTAGGAAGCTACTCAGCTACCGTGAAACTCCATAAAGAGGTGCTTGTGGATATTCCTTTCGAAATCGTTTCCGAGTAAGCTTACTTAATAGTAAATATGAAACCGTCCGGATACCCCGGGCGGTTTTTTATTTTACTGCAATGGTCTCTATCTCAACCAGGACTCCCAGAGGAAGCTCTTTAACAGCGAAAGCAGCCCTTGCTGGCTGTTCCGAGGGATAGTAACTGGCGTACACCTCGTTCATCGCCTTGAAGTTGGTCATATCGGAAAGAAGACAGGTGGACTTCACCACATCTTCAAATCTGTACCCTGCCTCCTCCAGGATGGCACCGATATTCTTCATCACCTGGCCAGCCTGCTCGGTGATTCCTCCGGGAACCACCTTCCCCGTGGCAGGATCGAGCGGAACCTGTCCCGAAATATAAAGGGTTCCATTCATTTCAACAGCCTGTGAATAGGGACCCACTGCTGCTGGTGCTTTGTCGGTATGGATGATCTTTTTCATAGAATATGGATTAGAAGTTATCCACCCACGACTTACGCTTGTTGTACTTCAGGTCGGAGAGGATAGATGATTTGGCATTGATCTGGAAGTTGTAGGATTGATAGGTCCCGAAAGGCACTACAGAGATTCTCATTTCCCAGCAGTGCAGGTCCCTGTAAATACTCAGGTTGGTGGTGGTAAACTGCTTTCTATCAAGGTCATATCCCGTATTAAACCCAATTTTCCAGTTAGGTGTCAGGCTGAAATCGCCCGACGCCCTGAGAGTCTGCACTACCCTTGCTTCATCCTTGGGCTTGGTATAGCTGAAGCTGTAATCAACACGAAGTGACCAGGGGATATCAAAATCCACATAACTTCCGTAATACTCCTCCTGGTTGGGATCGTAAGGTCCCATGTCTTCATCGAGAGACATATCCCTTTTATTCAGTTGTGACTCGCTGTCCAGATTGGCCTGGTCGTCTTCCCTGCCGGTGGTCTGTTTCTTCGATGAGAACCTGAAGCCGGCCGACACGCTGGCATTTGTGAGACGAAGCGGTTTTCCAGTCTGTGAAAACCAGGTTTCACGGGTACGTGTTCGTATGGTATCATACCCGAACGGGTCCATCACTCCCCTGAATGAGAGATTCACCTTATCTTTAAACACACGTGTGCTCCCATTGAAACTAATGGGACGCCAGGCCGGAGTCAGGGTGTCGGTGTGAAACAGGTTGAGACTGGTGCTGAAACTCAGGTTATCCAGAATCTTGACCTTCTCCAGTTCATCGATGGTATCCACCTTGGATCGCATCTTGGCCTCCAGATTATTGCGCAGGGAAAAATTTAATGAACCTGAAGCACCCCTGAATGTGGGGGTACCATAGATCTGACCCTCATAGATGGAATACACTTCCACTGTATCACCGGATTCGTCCAGCACGTAGCGGTCATAGTCGGGAGCGATTGAGCCCATGTCGGGGACATAGGAGAAGGAGGCCGACGGGGTCAT
>JAGLPR010000442.1 GCA_023137255.1 Bacteroidales bacterium
TAATCTTTTCCTGCAAAATGGCCCTGGCCCTGGAGAGGTTTGACTTAGAGGTCCCGGTTGAGATATCAAGCGCTTCACTTATTTCCTGATGACTGTATCCCTCAATGGCATAAAGGTTGAATACCATGCGGTATCGTGGCGTGAGGGTCTGTATCAGCCCCATCAGTTCCTCACAGGTCAGATCTTCAAAAACTCCATTGCCAGTGGCCTCACCAATATCCTCCCTCACATCATCGACCCGTTGCAGAAGTACCTGGCTCCGGTACTTCTCCAGCGCCGTATTGATCATCACCCTTCGGATCCAACCCGGTAGCGCAGCCGGATTCTTTACCTGTTCCAGTTTTGCAAATACTTTAATGAACCCATCCTGCATTATATCCTGTGCGTCCTCTTCACTGCTGGCATACTGCAGGCACAAACCATACATAGCAGAGGCAAACCTCCGGTAAAGCTCTTCCTGGCTCCCGCGCTTACCTCTCTTACAATCTTTTAATAATATATCCAGCCTTTCTGCCAATCCAGTTTTCCTCCCGTGACAAAATTATAAAAATTGGCAGGATATCACATCCCGGTGTCACAACTCTATGATGCAAACGATGTGCCAATGGTTGCGTTCTGGTACGCAACCTGCCGTACCCCATTTGCGTCTTATTCTAAAAGAGATCCAACTGACACAATATGGACCTTTGAAAACCGTAATATTTACAACCTGATATACGTGCTAAAATGAAAACAAACAGATTCCCCATAATAATTGCACTGGCACTCTTTCTGGCGGGCACCAGTTGCAGTCAGCAGATAGATGATCCAGAATTCGATTACAATCTCAAATCGGCCAAGGTGATCGAGACCAACAACGACTTTGGCCTGGAACTGTTGAAGTCTGTATTTAAAACCGAAGATGCCCCCAATGTGATGATCTCCCCCGCTTCGGTTAGTATAGCCCTGGGCATGGCCTACAATGGTGCAGAGACCACCACCAGGGATGCTTTTGAAGAGGTGCTGAACTATGACGGGCTCACCCGCGAAGAAGTAAACGAGATAACCCGGGAACTGATCAATGTGCTTGTGACCAATGTAAAGGGCAACCTGCTGGAGATCGCCAATTCAATTTGGTACAACGAGGATTTTCCGGTGAAAGAGGAATTTATCAGTCTGAATTCACACTACTTTGATGCTGAGGTAAGAGAGCTCGATTTCAGAACCGCGGAAGCTGTAAAGACCATCAATAACTGGGTCAGTGACAAAACCCATGGCAAAATTGATGAGATCATCGACGCCATTGATCCTGCCGTCATGATGATCCTTGTCAACGCCATCTATTTTAACTGTGTGTGGGAGACAGAATTTGATCCCGATGATACCTACCAGGCCCCCTTCTACAATGAGGATGGCACCACTTATGGGCAGGTGGAGATGATGCATCTGAAAAGCACACTTAATGCTTCTTTTACAGATGATTACAGCGCCGTGGAACTTTCTTACAAGAACGGCAAATTCAGCATGTTCCTCTTTTTACCGACAGAAGAGAACGGGGTGAACACTCTGGTGACACAACTGGACGGAGATAGCTGGAACAGCTGGCTGGAAGGATTCAGTGAAGTGGAAAAGTTCACCGTGGAAATGCCCAAATTCGAATTTGAATATGAGCGAACCCTGGCCGAGGATCTGAAAAGCATGGGACTGGAAGTGGCCTTCTCAGATACTGAGGCCGATTTCTCCGGAATCAGTCCCGTAGAACTCTTTATCTCGGATGTAATCCACAAGACCTACATCAAAGTAAACGAGGAGGGCACGGAAGCTGCCGCCGTCACCGCCATAATTTTTGGTACAACCTCCGCGGGTCCGCAAAATTATATCAGGCTGGACCGGCCCTTCCTGTTTGCCATCACCGAAAACAGCAGCAAATCGATCCTGTTTATGGGCAAGGTCGCTGAACCCTCCTAGGAATAGTTAAAAGCTAAAAGCCTAAAGCTTAAAGTCCTTGAAGTGAGAGAGCCGGCACATATACGACCGGCTCTTCCTTACGACTTTCGACTTTAGACTTACTTTCGACTTTCAGCTTACGACTTTCGACTTTTAGCTTACGACTTTCGACTTATATATGGATGACCTCCCCGTAGGCTGCTGCGGCAGCTTCCATTACCGCCTCCGACATGGTAGGATGCGGGTGAACCGCCTTGATGATCTCTTCCCCGGTGGTCTCCAGTTTGCGGGCCACCACCAGTTCGGCAATCATCTCCGTCACATTGGCCCCGATCAGGTGGGCCCCCAGCAATTCTCCGTATTTGGCATCAAATACCAGTTTCACAAATCCATCTTTGGCTCCAGCTGCAGCGGCTTTGCCTGAAGCCGTAAAGGGGAACTTGCCCACTTTCAACTCATATCCTGCTTCCTTCGCTGCCTTCTCGGTCATTCCCACCGAAGCTACTTCCGGACTGGTATAGGTACATCCCGGAATGTTGTTGTAATCCACGGTTGGCGGATTGTGGCCGGCGATCTTCTCCACACAGGTAATTCCTTCTGCCGATGCCACATGGGCCAGGGCAGGACCACCCACAATGTCTCCAATGGCATAAACACCATTCACATTGGTGCGGTAGTAATCATCCACTTTCACCTTCCCCTTATCCATCTCGATCCCCAGTTCCTCAAGCCCGATGTTCTCAATGTTGGGGGTAACCCCCACTGCGGAAAGAACCACCTCGGTTTCTGCCTCCTTCTCCCCTTTGGGCGTCTTGATCTTAACTTTGCAAAGGTCGCCCGAAGTATCCACCGACTCCACCGAAGAGGAGGTCATGACCTTCATCTTCGCCTTCTTAAACGAGCGTTCCAACTGCTTGGACACCTCCTCATCCTCTAAGGGAACCACTTGCGGCAGAAACTCTACCAGGGTCACCTCGGTACCCATGGTGTTGTAGAAATTGGCAAACTCGCTGCCGATGGCACCGGACCCCACCACCACCATTGATTTGGGAAGCGAGGGAAGGGTCATCGCTTCGCGGTACCCGATTATCTTCTTCCCGTCCTGCTTCAGATTGGGCAGCTCTTTGGATCGCGCCCCGGTGGCAAGGATGATGTGGTCCGCCTTCACCTCTGATACCTTACCGCCGGTATCTGTTACTTCAACAACGCCGGGAGACTTCAGTTTCCCGGTGCCGTTGATTACTTCGATCTTATTCTTTTTGAAAAGGAACTCAATTCCCTTACTCATGCCCTCGGCCACAGTCCGGCTCCGGCCCACCACCTTATCAAAATCGGGAGTTACTGTCCCGTCAATGCTAATTCCATAGTCGGCTGCATGCAGGAAATATTCATACACCTGTGCGCTTTTCAACAACGATTTGGTTGGAATGCAACCCCAGTTGAGACAGATCCCGCCAAGGGACTCGCGCTCCACAACTGCTGTTTTCAATCCAAGCTGAGATGCTCTGATGGCCGCAACATAACCTCCTGGTCCGCTGCCAATCACTAAAAGATCAAAGTTCATTTTGGTTGGGTTTAAATATTTCACGAATTTACGTGATTATAACAACCAAAACGAATTACGGTTTACATGAATCAGTAATAATCTGCCGGATTTACATGTTCCCCGTTCCTGAGGACCTCATAATGAAGGTGCGGACCGGTAGACTGTCCGGTGTTACCCACTTTCCCTATTACCTGGCCAACAGCAACTTTCACACCTGTCTCCACACCGATCTCATCCAGCTCATTTGTTGCCCCCTTTCAGGCTTTCAATTTTCTGATCTATCAACATTTTGATCTCTTCCAGTTCTCCCAGATCAACTGCATCATCACCGGTGAAAGATGATGCAAAACTAACCACCGATCCGTCAAAATGGTTGTTGATGATCGATTTCACATGCTTTCGGAAGTATGCTTTCCGGGAGACTTTTGGATAGTATTCATGAACTTTGCCATAGGTATTGAAAGCTACATATCCCTTTTTAACCAGGACCCTGATCACCGTCGAAATGGTGGTGTATGCGGGTCTTGGTTCCGGGAATGCTTCAACAATATCTTTCAGGAAGCTAAGCTCCAGCTCCCAGATATAATGCATTAACTGTGCTTCAGCCTTTGTCAGTTCGTTCATGAAACAAACGTATAACTATTTATATAGTAATACAACTATTTTTATAATTAATCCAGATAAATATCGAAAAATGTGGGGACACAGCGGGAAGCCAGGCTGTTTGGTGAATTCATCAGGAAGGCAACACCCACATCTTCGGAGGGACAAAAGGCAATTTCAGCTCTATAACCCCTGATATAACCCCCATGATAGATAATTTCTCTTCCCTGGTAGTGATAAATCCTCCACCCCAAACTGTAATGGCGTTCCCGAAACGGCCTCCAATAACGGGTGTATTGCCATTTCAGAGGGGTGTAGATGAAAGGTGTGGATATGGAGTCCAGTACCGCATCAGGCAACCACTGGGGTTTATATCCCAACAGACCAAGTAACCATTGGCCCATGTCTGAAATGCTTGCATTCACGCCGGCGGCCGGTAAAACATTGTAATATCCTTCGTGAGGATTCAGAGGCACATATCCCGTCCGGGTTCTCACATGGGGATAGGCCATGTTCGGATTCTTTTCCAGGTCCACCGGTCCGGCTGAGGCATCCTCCATGCCCAGTGGCCTGAATATCTTCTCCTGCAGAAGCACCTGATACGGCACACCTGTGGACCTTCTGGCAATGGGATCGAGCATACTGAACAGAACATTCTGGTATCCATATAACTCGCCTGGAGGGGCCGAGATATCCACCTCATCAAGGCGGTCAATAATGGTATAAAGATCCTGTCCCGCCTCCACCAGGTTATCAAAAGCATAAGGAACCAGTCCCGAGGTATGACTCAAGAGGTGACGAATGGTCAGGTCCGCTGTGCTTATGGAATCCTTCAGGCTGAACCCGGGATAGTGATCCACCACCCTGTCGCTTAAAGATAAGGCTCCATCCTGCTCAAGCATGCTGGCCAGAACCCCGGCAAATCCCTTGGAAACCGAAGCAAGCCTGAAGAGGGTATGCTCATCCACCTGCTGATGGCTTTCCCGGTTGCTCTCACCATAGGTGCCTGTATAAACTACCTCGCCCCGGTGTACAATGGTATAGGCTGCTCCCACTGTGTGACTGCTGTCCAGTTCGCTGTCTAAAAAATTGATGAAATCCCTGAATGGTCGGTGCGACGGGAGGGGCTCTTCTTCAACAGCCAGTGCCGGAAGTTCAACTTCCGGTTCTATCGTCAAGGGTTTTGTACCCCGTGTAACATAAATGGTACCTGCAGAGAGTACCACCATCATTGAAACAAATGCAAATAACCTAACCCCCCGACGGCCCATAAAACAACCTCCTCAAATTCCGTTTTCAGTTCAAGGAAGCAAATGTATAACTATATTTATAATTATATAGCCACCGAACCAGAAAAAATATCAACAAACCTACTCTTTTGTAACATCAAATACTTTGGTGGCTGTGGCAATGATGCCGGAAATATCGGCCAGGTTTGTTGGCATGATTAAGGTATTGGATTCCTTGGCCATTTTACCGAACTCCTTCAGGTACTGCTCGGCGATCCGAAGATTGACTGCATCTTTTCCCCCCTTTTCGTTTATGGCCAGGGCTATGGCCCTGATCCCGTTTGCTGTGGCAGTGGCCACCTGTTCAATCTCAGAAGCCCGACCGGTGGCCTCATTGATGCGTTTCTGCATCTCTCCTTCCGATTCATTGATGGCTTCCTGCTTCGATCCCTCGGCTACGTTTATTTTGGCCTGCTTCTCTCCTTCCGATTCCGCAATTACTGCCCGTTTCTCCCTCTCGGCGCGCATCTGCTTCTCCATGGCGTCCTTGATGCTCTGAGGTGGAATGATATTTTTTACCTCATACCGTGTTACCTTGACTCCCCAGGAATCACTGGCCTTATCCACCGCCGCAACAATGCTGTTATTGATGGTCTCCCGCTCCTCAAAGGTTCTGTCCAGTTCCAGTTTACCAATGATACTACGCATGGTGGTCTGGGCAATCTGGATGGAGGCAAACTGGTATCTGTCAATTCCATAAGATGCTTTCATGGCATCGATTACCTGGAGGTAGAGGATTCCGTCCACCTCCACCGAAATATTATCCCTGGTGATACAAATCTGGGAAGCCACATCAATGGCCTGCTCCTTAAGTGTATGCCGGTACCTGACCTTATCAATAAAAGGAACGATGACATTGAATCCTGCCATCAATGTGCCACGATATTTGCCAAGTCTTTCCACGATATAGGCCCTGCGTTGAGGAACCACCTTGATAGAGGATAAAAGCAGAATTAATGCCAGGAGTATTAATCCGGCATATACGAGGGTTAAAGCGTTAATTTCCATAGTAGTTGAGTTATGAGTTTGTAAAGTCTGTAAAGTCGTAAAGTCTGGTTTTCAACTAACTTTTAACTTTCGACTTTCGACTTTCGACTAATTTCAGGAGGGTTTGACTGTGAAGATAAGGCTCTCCTTGCTCTGGATGGTGACCCACGCTCCCTTCTTCACAGGTTTATCACAACGAGCGGACCAACGTGTTCCCTTAAACTCCACCTTCCCGCTGCCGTCTTTGAAATCATCAATGGCTTTTGCCTTTTTGCCTATAAACTCTTCCAGCTGATCCTCAATTTCTTTATCCGTCCTGCCAAAAAAGCGTTTCTTAAGGTACTTACGTAGCAGAACCAGTCCGATCAGGGAAGCGACCAGGAATATGAGGATCTGCCAGTTCAGGTTGATATCAGTGATGGCACAAACAATTGCAGTTACCCAGGCTCCAGCGCCAAAGAAAAGAATCACCAGCCCGGGAAGGGCCAATTCGAGTAGCAGCAGACCCAGTCCGACCAGGAACCAGATTACTGCAGGATCAGATAGTATGTCCATGTTGAAGTGTTTTTTTACTAAATTAACAAAAACAGAGACATCCCTGCACTAAATCCACCTATTATGGGACAGGTATGCTCCAGGGAATACCTTTCAATTTCTAAACTATCGTTACATTTGTAGATCGAGCACCACCATATGGGAAAATACGAATACATCAACCGCGACATCAGCTGGCTCTCCTTCAACTTCAGGGTACTTCAGGAAGCCATGGATAAAACCCTTCCGATTTATGAGCGAATCAAATTCCTGGCCATCTACTCAAACAATACGGAGGAGTTTTACCAGGTAAGGGTCAGCTATTACAAACAGATGCTCCGCCACGAAGATAAGTTTCCCAAACAGCATTTCAGGCGGGTGGATCCGGCCGGCACCATCAAGCAGATCAATGAGATTGTCACCAACCAGCAATCGATCTTTCACCTGCTGTTCGAGGAGGAGATCCTCCCGGCCCTGAGGGACAATGGCATTATCGTGGTGGGACAAAACGATCAATTATCTGAGGAACAAAAACGTTACATCAGCGAGGTTTTCTATTCCAACATCATCACATCCATTCAGCCTGTGTTGCTCGTCAAGAAGAAGGTGAGGCCCTTTATGAAGACCGGGCAGCCCTACATGGCCATCAAAATGGTCAGCAGGGACAGCAACAAGAACAGTCAACTGGAGCGTTATGGAATGATAAAGATCCCCACAGATCACAATATCTCCAGGTTTGTGGAACTTCCCGGTAAGGATGGAAAACATTTCATCATGTTCCTGGAAGATGTGATCATGCGGCACATCGATGCCATCTTCCCCGGCTACAAGGTCAAGAACTGGTACTCACTGAAGCTTACCAGGGATGCAGATATGGAGTATGACGACTATGAGGGGGACGACCTGATTGATGCCATCGACAGGATCAGGTCTGTGCGATCGGTGGGTAAACCCAACCGCTTCCAGTTTGACCGGGCCATGCCGCAAAAACTGCTCGATTACCTGACCGCCTCCTTTCATGTCTCAAAGGACATTCTTGTGATGGGAGGCAGCAGGCACAATTTCAGGGATTTTTTCAGTTTTCCCAATCCGGCCTATCCCAAACATGAGATCGAAAGCCTTCCGCCTGTTCCCATTCCGGCCCTGGCTAACCAGAAAAAACCCATAGCAGCCCTGATCAGTAAAAAAGATTATCTGCTGAGTGTTCCCTACCAACCCTTTGAACATTATCTCAGGTTCCTGCGGGAAGCCTCCACAGATCCCACTGTCAAAGAGATCAAGGCAACCCAGTACAGGGTGTCGGACCACTCGGTGGTGGTCAACTCCCTGATAGCTGCCGCTGAAAACGGGAAAAAAGTGACCGTGTTTGTTGAACTGAAAGCGAGGTTCGATGAAGAGGCCAACCTGAAATGGGCCTATGAGATGACCAAAGCAGGGATCCGTATCATCTACAGCATTCCCAATTTGAAAGTGCATGCCAAGATAGCCATGGTAATCAGGAAAAAAGGGGCCAAGTATGGTGACCAGACCTATCTCGGAACCGGAAATTTCAACGAGAAGACAGCCCGCCTGTATGGCGACCATGGCCTTTTTACTTCCAATCCGGAAGTAGTAAGAGAGGTGAAAGAGCTGTATATGCATCTCGAGGACCAGGATATCCGGCCCGACTTCAAACACATAATGGTACCGGGATTTAATATGATCCCTCTCTTTATCCAGTTGATCAACCAGGAAATTCAGAATTCCAAAAAAGGAAAAATTGGCTATATTCTGCTTAAAATGAACGGATTGCAGGATAAAGAAATGGTTGACCACCTCTACAAGGCCAGTGAAGCAGGGGTGAAAGTGGACCTGATTGTCAGGGGAGTCTGCACACTTAAGACCAATCAGCCTTTCAGTAAAAACATCAGGGTGATCCGCATTGTGGACAGGTTTCTGGAGCATGCCAGGGTATTTGTTTTTCTCAACAATGGCGATCACCAGATATATATGGGTTCGGCCGATTGGATGAAACGAAACCTGCGCCGCAGGGTGGAGTGTATCTTCCCGGTATATGATCCCGACCTGAAAAAGGAGCTGATCGACATTCTGAATATCCAGCTTTCCGACAATGTGAAAGCTTGCGAAATAGATGAGCACCTGAAGAACAACCGGATTGTGACCAAGGGTCCGGATATCAGGGCACAGATTTCCATTTACGAATATTTCAAGAATAAGTATTCCATTCCGAAGCATTCGGACTTGACGTAGATCAATTCAACATGGAGGTCATCCTGAAAGAATACTTTTAATTGTTTCATGCCAGGCACTGAAAAAAAGAGAACCGCCCTTTCTGTCTCAGAAGGTGTTGAACAGCCCGATTCCATCAACCAGGCAGCTGTTCATCAGTTGAAGAAGGTGAAAAAGAAGCTGCCCACCACCGATGAGCTGTATCACGGTTTACGCAGAGGTGATATCAGTATGCTTGGCCAATCCATTACGCTGGTGGAAAGCTCTCTGGATTCCCACCAGAAGGCTGCCCAGGAGCTCATCACTTCCTGTCTTCCTCATTCGGGTAGTGCATTCCGTGTGGGCATCACCGGGGTGCCAGGTGCCGGAAAAAGTACTTTCATCGAGTCTCTGGGAAAGCATATCATCGATAAAGGCGGGAAACTGGCTGTGCTTGCCATTGATCCAAGCAGTGAGCGATCGAAAGGAAGCATCCTGGGCGATAAAACCAGGATGGAGGAACTGGCTGGGAGTCCGCACGCTTTCATCAGGCCCTCTCCCTCGAGAGGTACATTAGGTGGTGTGGCCCGAAAAACCAGGGAAACCATTGTTCTTTGTGAGGCTGCCGGGTTTGATACTATCTTTATCGAAACAGTGGGAGTGGGTCAATCCGAAACTGCGGTCCACAGCATGGTCGATTTCTTTCTCCTGATTATGCTGGCAGGCGCCGGTGACGAACTTCAGGGAATCAAGCGGGGAATCATGGAGATGGCCGATGCCATTGTGATCAATAAGTCCGACGGCAACAACATCCGCAAAGCCCGTAGGGCACAGGCCGAATTTGCCAATGCACTCCACCTATTTCCCCCCTCTCCATCGGGCTGGACCCCCCTGGTAAAAACCTGTT
>JAGLPR010000443.1 GCA_023137255.1 Bacteroidales bacterium
GCCAGTGGGGCCAGCAGTGTATGGTAATCTGTAGTCTTTAAAGGTGCAGCAAGGTAGTAGAGGGTGCCTTTCCCAGTTTGTGCAAGGACAATGGCTGGTTTTCCATCGTCAAACTGGGCAAGTACCTTGTGGAGTCCCGGATCGATCGATTGTACCAGCCCATTTGAATAGAGAGTGAGAGGAGGGGTGTTGTCTTTGAAAATGTCCTCGTTAAGTGTAGTTATCTTTTTCTGAACCTCTCCGTATAATATGGTCTGTGAAAAACTCTGGTCGTAGTTTTGCACCTTTTCCCCCTCGCCTATGACGGGGGGAAGCGTCACGTCAGTTATGTTGATCCCAAAGTCTGATATCTTGCTATTTTCCCGGGCGTATTGATCGAAGATAAAAGACTCGGGAATAATAAGCGCCGTACCACCTTCTTCAATATAATTTTTTATAGCAGTAACAACCTCGGGTCTGATGTATTTGGCAGCAGGAACGATAAGGAGTTTGAATTTTGCAAGCTTGCCTGCCAGGATCTGTTTTTCACTCACGAATCCTATCCTGCAGCCAAGGAAGCGGGAGCCTTCCCAAACGGAGTAAACCGCATCGATATAAGGGGTGCGGCCTGCCTGTACCAGAGGAGGGGGCACCTGTACAATGCTAGTTTTGGAATAGAGGATTGCCACTTCCGGTTCAGCTTGTGTAAACGCTGCAATTTCCGAACTCAATCTTCTGACATCGAGACCTATTCGCAGAACTTCGTCGATATCTGATAGTGCTATGATTTTACTGTGAGGTAGCGATGACTGATTCATCTGCAGGTATTCCCGGCTGGGAGCACTGGCCCACCACCACTTGGAAATGGCTGATTTGCCATGCAGGAATTGAAGTAATACTCCATGCACCCCTCCTCCCATCTCAGGCTCTACCATTACTTTCTTCTTTTCGCTAAGGCTATAAAGCAGATCGGAGAAGATAGTTGAGCTACCGGATTCATTCAGGATAACATCATCCACTTCGTTAATGATCATCTCTTCGTCTATTCCGGAAACACTGTTGGATGAACTCAGCATGGACGATGTGCCTCCGGCGCAGATCGGGATGTCCTGATCGAATTTGCGCATTTCACTTTTAATCCAGATCAGGTAATCTGTAAAACGCCTGGTATTAAAACACGCCCAGTCGTACCATGCCGCACGGTTTACAGTTTCAACGGGACGTGCGTTGTGCGTTGCAGGTGCCTCAATTTGCTCAAAGGATTGATATTGGGTATCCCAGATTCGATTGAGCACTGAAATGTTGTTATGTTTGATTTTGAGCCAGTCGCGGAACATTTGCTGACTTTTTTCACAGTAGCAGATGTATTGCAATTCATACGCCATGATATTGTAAAGCAGGTTCGGGTTTTCCTCCCACTCCCGGGAATGCATCTTGATATATTCCAGTATGGCCTGGCGAATATGCGGGCTTTCCAGGCAGATGACCACATCCTCTTTTAACCCTCCCATGGCCCACCTGTCCTTGATAAGATGGCCGCACCAGCCGTCCCACCCCACCCGGTGAGTACCGGAATAGTTATGAAAGACTTCATACACCGGGGAGCTCTCGATGTTATATCTTGAACCACCCCCAACGGTATAGCTTTCCAACCGGTGGTTAAAAGGAGCAAAATAATCCATCAGGGGCCCATTATTAATCTGGAGCATGGAAAAAATGAGAACCGGTTTTCCTT
>JAGLPR010000444.1 GCA_023137255.1 Bacteroidales bacterium
GATTCTCATCTGGGAGATTGAGAATATCAGTCCTTCAGGAAAAATGAGTGTGGCTACCTGGCTGAATTCGGATTTAACACTGGCACAACGGAGATCATTAACTCCCGGAACTGTAAAGGAGATCACGGGCTCTGTAGAGAGGAGGCTCACCCTTCAAAGGGATGAGTTTGAAACCTCGCAGGAGTACAATGCCAGGGTGGACAAACTGGCCGACTGGACCCTGATGAAGCTGCAGGCCGAAATGGAGAAGCAATATAAGGTTCGTTCCAAATCCGGAAAAGTGGAAATTCCTTTACAGGGGCTGGTGGGCTACAATGCAGACCTGCAGATCTACAAAATCAGGTTTATGGAAACCGAGGCCGGGGTGGCCATCCCTATCTCTTCTGCAAAGAAATTCAAGGATCAATGGAGCAAGGCCCACATCCGGGCTCAAAAGATGCGGAACGGGGACCGGGGCAGTTACCGGTACAGCTCTTTTGAACTCTATAATCCTGCTGATAAAAAGTACTATCCGGTTACTCCCCTGGAAAATCCATTTCATCCGGAACAGCAGCAGGAAACAGAGACAGAAAGGGGTGAGGTGATGCTTCCGAAAGATACGATTTCAGGAGGTGGAATCGGAACCACCTATGCCCTGATGTTTGCCAGCAATGTGTATGACTACTATTCTGACCTGGTGAACCCGGTGCTGGATGCACAGACCATTGGAGCCGAACTTAGCGAAAGCTATGGAGTGGTTTCTGAAGTGGTGATCAACCCGACCCTCTCTGAAACGGCTGCTATAATCCGGGAGTTTGCTACCAGGACCTATAAACCCGAGGACAACCTGATGGTCTTTTTTGCAGGTCACGGGGTGTATGACGAGGTATTCAGGGAGGGTTACGTGATCTCACGTGATTCCAGGATGGACGATGTGGGAAAGACCTCCTACCTCTCTCATTCCAACCTGCGGACCATGATCAACAACATCGACTGTCCCCATATATTCCTGGTGATGGATGTCTGTTTCGGGGGGACATTCGATCCACACCTGGCCTCACTGCATCGTGGTGCTTCAGCCACTTATGCAGATATATCCACCCAGGATTTCGTTGAACGGAAGTTAAAGTATAAGACACGACTCTATCTTACTTCAGGAGGAAAGGAGTATGTGCCCGATGGCAGGCCTGGTTTTCATTCTCCCTTTGCCCGCAGGTTTATAGAATCTCTGCGCTATTATGGGGGTGATGATGGAGTGCTGACCACTGCCGAGATATTGCAGTTTGTGGAGAAGGTAAATCCACAGCCACGGTTTGGTGAGTTTGGCGACAATGAGCCGGGGAGCGATTTTATCCTGGTAGTTAAGTAAGCGGTCAGCCGGGTAATCCTAACCCAGCCTGGCCCCGTTTTGAACCGTTTTGTCAGGAACTGCCAGCACCACCGAGCCATCCTCCTGGTAAAGCCCTGTTACCAGGCACTCAGAAATAAAGGGTCCGATCTGTTTGGGTGGGAAATTAATTACGCAGATGACCTGCCGGCCCAGTAGCTCTTCCAGGGAGTAGAGCTCTTTTATCTGTGCACTTGATAGTTTTTCCCCGATCTCTTCCCCGAAATCGATCAACAACTTATAAGCAGGCTTCCTGGCTTCGGGAAACTCTTTCACCTCTATCACCGTACCTGCCCTTACTTCTACTTTTTCAAAATCAGTCCAGCTGATGCTATTCATAGTTGATTCTCTGAGATTAGTGCTTGCAAATATAAGAGATAACTATCGGTATTGTTCAGTAGATCCTGAACAGAGATATCCACTTCGTAATCCACGGAAAAGGGGATCTTTTCATCAAAACCGGATACAGCAGTCACAAAGGTGGTACGGGGTATATTTACCTCAATTCCTGTGTTTGGAAGTTTTAATTGTGTGCTGAAATCATTGCAATAGAAGGAGCTGCCGGGCTC